>JBDSKH010000079.1:0-9095 GCA_039917005.1 Pseudolysinimonas sp. | reverse complement strand
CGATCCGTCGAGGAACGTGCCATTGGTCGAGTCTAGGTCTTGGACCACCCACTGGTCGTCCCACAGCATCAGGCGGGCGTGGTGCGTCGAGGTGTAGTCGTCGCGGATCACGAGCCCCGATTCGCTGGAGCGGCCGATCGTCAGCTGCTCGGCGGGCAGATCGATCTCGACGCCTTCGCGCGGCCCGGACGTGATGACGAGGCGCTTGGCGGTCTTGGTTCCGGCGTGCGGAGGGGCGCGGTGGGCGGTGGGTTCCGTCACCGGCGCGGGCGCCGCGGCCGGTGCGGCGACGGCGGTCGCGGTGGGGAACCCGGCGGCCTGCGCGGGGAGGCGGCGAGCGCGCTGGCCGAACAGGTCGGAGCGGAGCGCGTACACGATCGCGAACACGAATGCCCACAGCAGCACGAGGAATCCCAGGCGCAGCAGCAGCAGGGTGAGTTCGCCCATCAGCCCGCCTTCCCGTCGCGGAGGTCGGCGAGCTGGTCGGCGTCGGCCGCCTGCGCCAGCACGCGGAAGATGATGCGGGTGCGGCCGATCTCGATGACCGAGTCGGGCGGCAGGGGAGCCTGCTTCAGGGGTTGTCCATTGAGCTTCGACCCGTTGGTGGAGCCGAGATCGTTGACCTGGCCTCGCGTGCCGTCCCAGAGGATCTCGACGTGCTTGCGCGACGTGCCGGTGTCATCCACCGTCACGTCGGCGTCGGAGCCGCGGCCGATGATGGTGCGCCCCTTGACGATCGGGTAGCGCTTGCCACCGATGTCGAGGACCGGGTTCCAGGCGACTTCGCCCTTGACGTTGACGGAGTCGATTCGGACGACTCCCTCGCTCAGGGTCGCGTCGCGCTCGAGCTTGATCGAGATCCCGCCGGCGAAGGAGTAGTGCTGCGCCGCCGCGTGCTGCTGCACGAGCTGCGTGAACTCGTCGATGAGCGCCGGGCCGAGGTTCGTCATGCGCTCGTGATCGCCCGGTGCCAGGCGCACGGCGAACCGGTTGGGCACCAGGATGCGGTCGCGCGAGACCACGGCTGCCCGGGTGTCGAGCTCGCGACGGAGCGCAGCGGTGACCTCGAGTGGCTGCAGGCCGCTCTTGAAGGTCTTGGCGAACGCGCCGTTGACGACGCTCTCCAAGCCCTTCTCGAAGTTGTCGAGAATCCCCAAGGGTCCCCTCTCCGGCGGCGCGCCGGACCACGAACGGGTCCGGCTGGAACCCTTCGATGCTAGTCGGCCAACCTCCGAATGCGGAGGGCACGTCCCCCCGTGGCGACTCTGGTAGTCTCGCTGAGTTGACCGCTCCGGCGGTCCTCGCGCGAGTGGCGGAATTGGCAGACGCGCTGGCTTCAGGTGCCAGTGCCCGCAAGGGCGTGGGGGTTCAAGTCCCCCCTCGCGCACACGAGACCCGGCGGCCCTTCAGGGCCCAGCCGGGTCTCTTTCGTTTCCGGCGCGTCCCGGTCGCCGCTGTTCGAAGAATTTTCCCTCCGGCATGTCAGGTCCGGGCGCCTTCCGGACATTACCCATTGGGACCGCGCATCGCGGCGCCTTCGTCCTTCTTCGTATGGGAGATCGAATGGGGATCCGGATCACCGCGGTACATCTCGATGGCGGCGACGAGCACGAGCACATCGCCGAGGTCGAGTGGAAGAACCTCGAGTGGGGCAACATCGGCGAGAGCTCGGTCGATGCGCTCATGCGCTGGCTCGAGGAGTCCGACGGGGTCGCGGTCGTCGGTCGCAAGGCATGGGTGGATGTGGTGCGCTCGCCGACCGGATCGTCCTGGCTGCAGGCGGTCGCCGACGGATTCTGGACCGACGAACTGCTAGCACTCCCGCGCTATTGAGCCGGTCCCTCTACGACGTGCCCGCCGCGACCGGCTCCTTCGCGCCCCGCCGAGCAACCAGCAAACCAAACAGCAGCGCCACGAAGAACATCAGCACGCCGTAGACGGCGGCCGGCAGCGAGAGTTCGAGGCTGCCGAGCACCGACTGCGCGATCACGATGGCGAGTGTCGCGTTGTGGATGCCGATCTCGAACGAGCTCGCGACCGCCTGCTTACGCTCGACACGCAGCAACCGCGGGATGAAGAACCCGATGGTCAGGCTCAGTGCGCAGAACAGCACCGTGATGCCCGCGAGCTTGCCGATGTTGGCCAGCAGGATCTCGCGGTTGGCGACGACGGCGCCGATGATCACGATCGCGAGGATGATCATCGACGCGATGCGCACGGGCTTGTCCATGGCATCCGCGAACTTCGGCTTCCACCAGCGCACGAGCATGCCGAGCACCACCGGCCCGAGCACGATCGCGAAGACCTCGACGGCCTTCGAGAACTCGAGTCCGAGGCCCGACTCGCCGGGCATGAAGAGCCCGATCGCGAAGTTCGTGATGAACGGCAGCGTGAAGACGGCGATGACCGAGTTCACGGCGGTGAGGGAGATGTTGAGCGCGACGTCGCCGCGGAACAGGTGGCTGTAGAGGTTCGCCGTCGTGCCGCCGGGTGCCGCCGCCAAGAGCATCATGCCGACCGCGAGGATCGGCGGCAGCCGGAACAGGACCACGAGCCCGAGGCAGATCGCCGGCAGCAGGATCAACTGGCAGGCCAGCGCGATGATCACGGCCTTCGGATGCTTGGCCACCCGGGCGAAGTCGGACGGGCGTAGCGAGAGCCCCAGTCCGAACATGATGATGCCGAGAGCTACCGGCAGGCCGATCGTGGTCAGGGGTCCCAATGGCTTCTCCTTTGAAGTCGGGCGCGTTCCGCACAGTGTGGCGGACCGATACCCTGACGTCCATGGTCCCGTGGCCCAACCTGCTCGCCTTCGGGCTCGCGTCGGTGCTGCTCATCATCCTTCCCGGCCCGAGCGTGCTCTTCGTTCTCGGGCGGTCGATCGCTCTCGGCCGCCGCGGCGGCCTGCTGAGCGTGCTCGGCAATGCGCTCGGGATGCTGCCCGCGATCGCCGCCGTCGCGCTCGGCATCGGCGCGCTGGTCGCGCAATCCGTCGTGGTGTTCACGATCGTGAAGATCGCCGGAGCCGCCTACCTGATCTTCCTCGGCATCCAGGCGATTCGCCACCGCAGGACGCGCGCGATGCCGGATGCCTCGGTGGCGCCGCGCTCGACGTTCCGCCTGGTGCTCGAGGGCTTCGTCGTCGGCATCACCAACCCCAAGACGATCGCGTTCTTCGTGGCCGTGCTCCCGCAGTTCGTCGATCACCGGGCGGGCGCCATCGCGTGGCAGCTGGCCGAGCTCGGCCTGATCTTCTTCCTGCTCGCTCTCGTGATGGACAGCGCCTGGGCGCTCATCGCCGGCACGGCACGCGACTGGTTCGCGCGCTCGCCGAAGCGCGTCGAGCGGCTCGGCGCCGCCGGGGGCGTCATGATGATCGGCCTGGGCGGCACCCTGCTCGTGACGGGCGCGAAGAGCTAGAGCGCCTCGGTTCAGAGGGTCAGACCGACCGTGTGGTAGCCGGTCGCGCCGTCGGGAAGCACGCCCGCGACATCCTCGGTCTGCGTCCTGCCGTCGGCGCCGGTCGCTCGAACCCGGAGGGTGTGGTCGCCGGATGGGACGTCGCCACGGAATCGCCACTGCACCCAGGTATCGAGCGAGATCGCCTCGGCGAGCTCGGCATCCATCCACGGCCCGTCGTCGATCTGCAACTCGACCCCGGCGATTCCGGTGTGCTGGTGCCAGGCCACCCCGGCGACCGTGAGGGTGCCCCCGTCGACCCGGGCGACGTCGATACGCGACTCGATCTTGACCGGGCCCTTCGCGCTCCAGCCGCGGTCGGTCCAGTACGCGCTGGCCCGATCGAATCTCGTGACCTCCAGCTCGACGACCCACTTGGTGGCCGACACGTAGCCGTAGAGGCCGGGCACGACCATGCGCACCGGGAAGCCGTGCTCCTCCGGCAGCGCCTCGCCGTTCATGCCGACGGCGAAGATCGCGTTGCGGTCCTCTTCCTGCAGCACAGAGAGCGGCGTCCCTGCCGTGAACCCGTCGATGCTGCGCGAGAGCACCATGTCGGCGCCCGACTTCGGCTTGGCGCGTTTCAGCACCTCGCGGATCGGGTAGCCGAGCCAGAGCGCGGTGCCGATCAGGTCGCCGCCGACCTCGTTCGAGACGCACATCAGGGTGGTGACGCTCTCCTCGAGCGGGAGGGCGATCAGCTCGTCCCAGGTGAGCTCGATCTCGTTCTCGACCTCGCCGGTGATCCGTACCGACCAGGTAGCGGGATCGATCCGCGGGATCTGCAGCGCCGTGTCGATCCGGTAGAACTCGGTGTTCGGCGTGATCACGGTGGCGAGTCCGGGGATGCCGAGTTCCGCCCCAGCCGGGATGGCGGGGGCCGAGACCGCGGCCGCCGGAAGCGTGAACGCGTCGCGCACGGCCGTGACGGCCCGGGTACCGGATTGGAGCAGGGTGCCGCCGAGCGCCGCAAGGGCGCCGATCGCCGCGGCGCCGCCGGCCCAGCCGAGGAAGGAGCGCCGGGTCGGGTCGCCGGGAGTCGAGCGAGCGGGCTTGGCTCCGGATGCCGCGGCCGGCACCTCGGGCGCCTTGCGAAGGAGGAACCCGAGTGCCACCACCGCGACGATGGCCGCGACGGCGGCCGGGATGGCATCCAGGATCGCGGCACCCGACCGCGTGATCGCAGCGCCGACGCCGAAGATCGCGCCGGCGGCGATGACCAGGCGACCGAGCGGCGGGCGCCACCACTGCAGCACGCCGGCGGCGGCCGCGATCACCAGGAGCACGATGCCGATGCCGGTGAGGAGCGCCGCCTTGTCGCCGGTTCCGAAGAGGGCGATCGCGGTCTCCTTCGCCCAGGGCGGAGCGAGGTCGATCATCAGCGATCCGACGACGAAGACGGGGCTGGCCGTCGGGGCGATGATGGCCGCGGCGAGCTCGGCCGCACCCAGCCCGAGCGCGACGGAGGCGATGCCGGCCAGAGCCGGGAGCAACCAGCGGCGCGCCCTCATGGGCGCAGCCTATGACCGAATTCCATGCGATTGCTTCGGAGCCGATGCCGCGGCGGAAAGGTCAGGGCGACGGGTCGAGGGCGTCATAGCTGCGCAGGCCCCCGCGGATCCGGCCGATGACGCCGACCGCGGCGACGATCACGAGTCCACCCAGCAGGGGCGGGAACCAGAGCGCGACGGCCGTGGCGAGGATCCCCATATAGAGGTCGCCGATGCGCGGCCCACCGGTGACCACGACGGTGAAGATACCCTGCAGCCGGCCCCGCATGTGGTCGGGTGCCGCCACCAGCAACATCGTCGAGCGGAAGATCGCGCTGACCTCATCCGACGCGCCGGTTCCCGCGAGCGCGATGGCCGCGATCGTGAGCGCGACCGGATTCGCCTGCGAGAACTCCGCTCCCACCGCGCCGAAAGACCCCGTCTGCATGACGAGGACAACCGCGCCGAACAGGGCGACGAAGCCGCCATAGAGCATGACGCTGCCCGCGATGGCGCGCCCCTGCCAGCGCACCTGGCCGACGGGTCCGCTCAGGAGGCCGGTGAGAAAGGTGCCGATGGCTGCCGACGCCGTCAGGATGCCGACGGTGACCGGCCCGCCGCCGATCACGATCGCGCCCACGGCCGGGAAGAGCACCTGCGGTCGCCCGAGCCCCATCGCGAGCAGGTCGACCAGGAAGCCGGCACGGATGTTCGGCGCCCTGCGTAGGTAGGCGAGCCCCTCGCGCAATGACCGCCATCCGGGTCGTACCGCGTCGTGCGCGGCCGGCAGACGCGGAAGCGTGAAGATGCCGATGAAGGCGGCCGCGAACAGCGCCGCATCGACGCCGAAGGTCCACGCGAATCCGACCGTGGCCACCAGGACGCCGGCCAGGGCAGGGCCGATCGTCAGCTGCAGACCGAACGCGACGCCATTCAGGGCGCTCGCGCCCGCGATGAGCTTCGGGGGAAGCAGGCGTGGGTAGATCGACGAGCGCGTCGTCATGCTGATGGTGGCGGCGACGGCGTTCACCGTCGTCAGAAGGTAGAGCGGCCAGACCGGGACGCGTCCGGCCAGGCCGAGGTCGGTCACCGCCATCGCGAACAGACCGAGCGTTGCGGTCCAGCCGACGACGGAGCTGATGATCGCGACGGTGCGCCGATCGAACGAGTCGGCCAGCATCCCGCCCCACAGCCCGGCGACGATCATCGGCAGCAGCGCGATGCCGCCGACCAGGGAGACCGCGAGGGTGGACCGGGTGATGTCGTAGATCAGCAGGCCGACGGCCACGATCGTGAGCTGAGCGCCGACCCCCGAGATGGCCGTCCCCGCGTAAAGCCGGGCGAACGCGGGCGACGCCCGCAGGGGCGCCAGGTCGACGAAGCGGCGTCGGCGTGCGGGCGGGGTGTCGGGAGCGGTCACTTCCTCCGACAGTAGTGGCGGAAAGACGCGCGACGCTGGCGGCTCTGCGATGGTCGGCGCTCGCGACCGCGGATACCGTCGGGGCATGACGACGAACACCGCCGCCCCCGCCGCTACCGCCCTGACCGACGCCGAGCGCGACGCCGCGATCGAGCACTTCGCCGCGAAGCTGCGGTACGAGACGGATCCGTCCGACGTGGCTGCCGCGCTCGCCGCGGGGGACCGATTCGTACTGGTCGACACCCGTGGCCACTCGTCGTGGCACCAGGGACGCGCGCGCGGTGCCGTGCACATCCCGCGCGCCGAGGTCGCGGCGCGCGCCGCCGCGGAGATCCCGCTCGGCACCCCGGTCGTCGTGTACTGCTGGGGGCCGGCCTGCAATGGCGCGACCCGGACGGCGATCGAGTTCCTGAAGCTGGGCTACTCGGTGCGCGAGATGATCGGCGGCTTCGAGTACTGGGCGCGTGAGGGCCTGGGCGTCGTCGACGATCACGGCCCGGTGGACATCGCTCAGGACCGGCTGACGTCGCCGCTCGGCGAGGCGGACTGCGACTGCTGATCTGCCCGTTTGAATACAGAACGAGGGATGTGACGGCGAAGCGGCGCAGATTCGTTCCGTTTTGTATACAAAACGATCCGATCGGGCGTAGCATCGATCCGTGCGTGCGAGCGATCTGGCCTATGAGCGGCTGCGCGACGACATCCTGTCGTGGCGCATCGCCCCGGGGACGCCGCTGAGCGAGATCGAGCTCGCGGCACGCCTCGGCGTCTCGCGCACCCCGCTGCGCGCCGCCCTCGCCCGCCTCGCCCTCGAGGGTCTGGTCGACACCAGCCGTGGCCGAACCGGCATCGTGCCCGACGTTTCGGCGGCGAGCGTCGCCGAGTTGTTCGAGCTGCGGGAAGCGCTGGAGACGCAGGCCGCGCGGCTCGCGGCACGGCGCCGGGATCCGGCGGTGTTCGAATCCCTGGTCGCCGACTTCGCGCGGGCGAGCGACACCCTCGCCGCATCCGGGATCGACGCCTACTACGAGGTCGTCGCCCGCTTCGATCGCGCCATCGACGAGGCCGTCGGCAACCCGGCGTTCCGCATCGCCCTCGACGGCGTACGCACCCACCTCGTGCGCGCCCGCCGGATGGCGGCCGACAAGCCCGCGCGACTGCTGCGCGCCGCCGACGAGCATCGCCTGATCTGCGAGGCCATCCGCGACGGCGACGAAGCGCTCGCCTCCTCCGCGACGGCCGTGCATCTGCGCGCGTCGCTCACCGCGATCCTCGCGACGCTCGATGCGCGCGCGAGTCAGGAAGGCATCCGATGAAGCTGTATCCCGTCCGCACCTACAAGAGCTCGGAGGACCTGCCGCGCGAGGAGCAGCTGGCCTGGCGTATCGCCGAGGTCGCGGCGGACCCGGTCGCAGTGAGCGACGAGGTCGCCGAGATGATCGTCAACCGCGTCATCGACAACGCGGCCGTCGCGGTGGCGTCGTTGTCGCGGCCGCCGGTCGTATCGGCGCGCGGGCAGGCGGTGGCGCACCCGCAGCCGGGGGCCGGTTACGATACGCGTGCCTCCGGCGCGCTACTCAACCCGCGGCTCGGGGCCGCGGTGTTCGGCGTCGAGGGACGGTACGGGCCCGAGTGGGCGGCATGGGCGAACGGCGTCGCGGTGCGCGAACTCGACTACCACGACACCTTCCTCGCGGCCGAGTACTCGCATCCCGGCGACAACATCCCGCCGATCCTGGCGGTCGCCCAGCACGTCGGAGCCGACGGCGCCGCCCTGGTGCGAGGCATCGCGACCGGCTACGAGATCCAGGTCGACCTCGTGAAGGCGATCTCGCTGCACGCCCACAAGATCGATCACGTCGCGCACCTCGGTCCGAGCGCGGCGGCCGGCATCGGAACGCTGCTGGGTCTCCCGGCCGAGACCATCTACCAGGCGATCGGGCAGGCCCTGCACACGACGACCGCGACGCGGCAATCGCGCAAAGGCGCGATCTCGACCTGGAAGGCGCATGCACCCGCCTTCGCCGGGAAGATGGCCGTCGAGGCGATCGATCGCGCGATGCGCGGGCAGACCTCGCCGTCGCCCATCTGGGAGGGCGAGGACGGGGTCATCGCCTGGCTGCTGGACGGGCCGGAGGGCCGGTACGAGGTTCCGCTGCCCGAGCGTGGCGAGGCCAAGCGGGCGATCCTCGACACCTATACCAAGGAGCATTCGGCCGAGTACCAGGCGCAGGCCTGGATCGATCTGGCTCGCAAGCTGGGCACCGAACACCCCGAATTGCGCGACCCGGCCGCAATCGCATCCATCGTGCTCGCCACGAGCCACCACACCCACTACGTGATCGGCTCCGGCGCCAACGACCCGCAGAAGTACGACCCGACCGCCTCGCGCGAGACGCTCGACCACTCGATCCCCTACATCTTCACCGTCGCGCTGCAAGACGGGGCCTGGGACCACAACGCCTCGTACGCGCCCGAGCGGGCTTCGCGTCCCGACACCGTCGCGCTCTGGCAGAAGGTCACGACGGTCGAGGACGCCGAGTGGACCCGCCGCTACCATTCCAACGACCCGGCCGAGAAGGCGTTCGGCGGGCGTGTCGAGATCACGCTCGCAAACGGCGAGCGCATCGTCGACGAGATCGCCGTCGCCGACGCGCACCCGCTCGGCGCGCGGCCGTTCGCGCGCGCCGACTACGTGCGCAAGTTCCGCACGCTCTCCGACGGCG
>JBDSKH010000078.1:0-7166 GCA_039917005.1 Pseudolysinimonas sp. | reverse complement strand
CGCAACTGGTTCCAGCTCTACGTGATGCGCGACCGCGAGATCTCGTATGAACTGACGCGCCGGGCTGCCGCCGCCGGATTCGACACCCTCTTCTTCACCGTCGACACCCCGGTCGCCGGCGCCCGCCTGCGCGACAAGCGCAACGGCTTCTCGATCCCGCCGCAACTCACGCTCGGCACCATCGCCAACGCGATCCCGCGGCCGTGGTGGTGGTGGGACTTCCTCACGACGCCCAAGCTCGAGTTCGCATCGCTGAAGTCGACGGGCGGGACCGTGGGCGAGCTGCTCGACTCCGCCATGGATCCGACGATCTCGTTCGCCGACCTGAAGGTCATCCGCGATCTGTTCCCCGGCAAGCTCGTCGTCAAGGGCGTGCAGACGGTGGATGACGCGAAGGCTCTCGCGAAAGCCGGCGTCGACGGGGTGGTGCTCTCCAATCACGGCGGACGCCAGCTCGATCGCGCGCCGATCCCGTTCCATCTGCTTCCGGATGTGGTGAAGCAGGTGGGCAAGGACGTCGAGATCACGATCGACACCGGCATCATGAACGGTGCGGACGTCGTCTCGTCCATCGCGCTCGGAGCGAAGTTCACGCTCATCGGCCGCGCATACCTGTACGGGCTGATGGCCGGGGGGCGCGCCGGCGTCGACCGCGCGATCGAGATCCTCGCGAGCGAAGTCGTGCGCACGATGAAGCTGCTCGGCGTGCACTCGCTCGACGAGCTCGAGCCGAAGCATGTGACTCAGCTGATGCGGCTGGCGCCGCTGAAGCGCTAAGGGCAGACTCGTTTCGTGACCGTGACGCCCGGCAAGCCTCCACCGAGCGTCGCCGCGTCACCGAATGCGCCGGCGCCCGTCAAGATCGCGAGACTCTGGCCGATCGCCTCCGCCACTGCAGCGCTGCTGCTCACGGGTGGGCTCGCCGCGGTCATCTTCTACCGGCAGCAGAACAAGCCCTTCGGCTTCGAACTCGAGTGGATGGACGAGATCCTCGACCACCGCAACGCGTTCTGGACGGTGCCCGCCCTCGTCTTCAACTATCTCGGCGGCGGCATCCTGGCGATCGCCGTCGTCCCGGTGCTCATCATCGTCGGGCTGCTCCTCTGGCGCCGGCGATGGGCCGCGATGTACTTCGCGATATCCGCGGCGGCGAGCGTGATCGTCGTGCAGATCGTCAAGGCGCTCGTCGGGCGCCCACGGCCGCCGGACATCGACATGCTCGTGCATCCCGATTTCGGATCGTTCCCGTCGGGGCACAGCGCCAACGCGGCGCTGATCGCAGTGACATTGGGCATCATCTTCGCGCGCGCGTGGGTGTGGGCTGCAGGAGCGGTCTACACGGTCGGGATGATGCTGAGCCGAACCTACCTGGGCGCACATTGGATCTCGGATACCGTCGGCGGCATGCTCGTCGGTGCCGGGGTCGCCCTGATCGTGTGGACGCCATTCGCGTACGTGCTGTATCGCGAGGCGCACGCACCGCATCCACCGGTCTGGAAGCGCACCTGAGTGCATCGATCGGCGCCCCATCACAGACGCCGATCGACACGTTCTCGCGACTAGGCGACCACACCCTCGCGAGCAGCCGCGTCGTGGGCCAGGAGGAGATACGAGCTGGCGGTCCAGGTGTATGCCCGGTCGCGCAGACCGGCTCCCGTCTTGGCGTCGAAGTTCTCGGCGAAGCCCGACGTCTCGCAGAGGCGCCTGAAGGACGCGCTCACCTCGTCCGCCAGCTCGGTCATGCCCGACCGGCGGAGTCCGTCCTCGATGAGCACGGTGGATGGCGCCCAGATCGGGCCCCGCCAGTACCCATCGGGCTCGTACTCTGCGCTGTCCAGCCGCTGGGTGGCGGGACCCCATTCGGTCAGAAGCTCGCGCACACCCTCGGCCATCAGTTCGCGGATCTCCGGCGACAGCTGCTCACCGAGGATCATCGGCATGAGCACGAGGAGGCTCGAGTCCTTGCTGGCTTGCCCGCTCGTCACTCCGACGGCGTGGAATGCCGTGCCGTCCCACAGCTGCTCGAGGAGCGCCTTCTGGATCCTGGCCTGCTCCTTGCGCCAGGCCTTCCCATCACCGAGCTCGAGTTCGACCGTGAGATCCGCCAGCACACCGAGCTGGATAGCGAGGAACGCGGCCAGGTCCGGTGCCTCGACGAGCCGGTCGAGGTCGAACATCGTGGAGTTGTCCCAGCCGCTGTCGTTTCCGTGCTGATAGTGCGGGAGCTGACGCCCCGGGGCGCGACGGGCATCGAGCCAGAACCGGCTCCACCGCGAGAGCTTGCGATGGATCTGCAGCAGGATGTCGCGCGGGATCTCCCGGTTGCCACGGGCTCGCAGCTTGGCGAGTGCCCACCCGTGGATGGGCGGTTTCACGAAGTTGTACAGCACCTCGGAGTGGGTGACCGAATCGGGCAGTGCGCCGGAAGCCCCCTGGTGATCGAACGGCACCAGGAACTGGTCGATCGCCAGGTCGATGTCGTGGGGAGCGAGTGCGAGAGCGTTGAAGCAGTGATCCCAGCTCCACACCTTGTCCATCCAGTGCTTCGACATCAGGATCGACTCGCGGTGGAGGAAGCCTCGTGCCTCGACCGTCGCGGACCAGAGCACGTACGCGGCGAGCGCCGCCGTCGCTCCCGAATCCTCCGGTGCCCACCCGGCCACCGCCTCCCGGTACCGAGCGAAGTCGGACGCACGCTTCTTCACGATGGATTCGAACGTCGCCCGGGATCGATACGGCGGCCGCGCGGTGTCGAACTCCTCGATCGCGATCTCCCACTCCGCACCGTGCGCCGTGACGGCCCTTCTCCCCTGGCCGAGCCGTTCGGCACCATCGAACTCCAGCTCCCCGGCGAGACCGGTGACCCGGTACCGGCGGCCCGTCTCGTAGGAGGTGAAGATCGCGGCACCGTCGGTGGGGTCCTGGAAGAAGTAGGTGCCCGTGAACGGGGTCAGCACGGGTGCGGCATCCGCGATCCGCAGGCCGGCTCCACGCCCGCGGAGGCGAATGGTGTCGACGGATTCGAATGCCGCCTGGATCTCGCCGCCAGAGCTCGCCCAGGTCAGAACCGAAGGCTCCGCCCGGATCTCGGACTCCTGGCGTCCACCCGCACCCCACGGCACGAGCGCGAGCACCGCGTGCATCCCCGTCTGATGCGAAACGAGATGGAGATCGGCCGCCGTCTCATGCACCCCGGTGACCGGGGACAGGTCGAACCACGACCCGCGGAAGCTGAAGGGGATCTCGCGCACGTCGAACGGTGGTGCTGTGGGGGGCAATGAGGTTCCTTTCACGGGGTGCGCGCTCAGTCCTTGACGGCGCCGGCGGTGACGCCCGCAGCTACGTAGCGCTGGGCGATGACGAGCAGGACGGCGGCGGGGATGGATGCGACGACGGCCGTCGCCATGACGGCGGTCCAGTCCTGGGTGTTGTTGCCGATGTAGCGGTAGATGCCCATCGTGATGGGCTGCAGGTCACCCCCGCGGTTGAGGGTCGACGCGAAGATGAAGTCGGACCACGCCCAGAGGAATGCGAACAGCGACACGGTCACCACGGCGTTCCGGCTCACCGGCAGGACGATCGAGCGGAACGTGCGCCAGGTGCTGGCGCCGTCGACTTTCGCGGCCGAGAGCAGCTCGTCGGGGATGCCCGACATGAATGCCGTGAAGATCAGCACCCCGAACGGGACGGCGAGCGTGGAGTCGGCCAGGATCAGCCCGCCCACGGTGTCGAGGACGCCCCAGTTGTTGAAGATCAGATAGAAGCCCATCGCCATGATGATCCCGGGGATCATCTGCGCGATGAGCAGCACGAAGTTGACGCCGGTCGATCCCCGCGGTCGCAGCTTGGCCAGCGCGAACGCGGCGGGTGCCGAAAGCGCCACCGTGAGAAGAACCGTTCCCAGCCCGACGATCAGGCTGGTCGCCAGGTAGGGCAGCTGGTCCCGGATGACCTGGGCGTACCCGTCGAAAGTGGGATCGAAGGGGAAGATGTTCGGCGGGTCCTGCCGCAGGTCCTCGCGCTTGGTCAGAGAGACGTTGACCATCCAGTACAGCGGGAAGAGCATGATGCCCGTCAGGATCACCCCGACGATCGACTTGCCGATCCGGCGGCCGCGGGTCATGACTGCTCCAGACGTCGCTGGGTGCGGATGTAGACGAGGCCGAAGACGAAGGCCACCACGATGAGAAGGTTGCCGACTGCGGCGGCCGGGCTGAGATCCGGCGTCCCGCCGCCGAAGCCGAGGCGGTACGACCAGATCGCGAACGTGGTGGACGAGTTGCCCGGTCCGCCCTTCGTCATGATCCAGATGATGTCGAAGACCTTGAGCGTGTAGACGAGGCCGAGAAGGATCGTGATGGCCGAGACCGGCCGGAGCAACGGGAACGTGATGCGCCGGAAGGTCTGCCATCCGTTCGCACCGTCGAGCGACGCGGCCTCGTAGACATCCCCGGGAATGTTCTGCAGCCCGCTGTAGACGATGACCAGGTTGAACGGGATCCCGATCCAGATGTTGGCGATCAGGACAGAGACCATCGCCCACTGCGGTGAGGTCAGCCAGTTCACCTGGCTGCCGCCGAGCGCTTCGATCGCGGCGTTGACGATCCCGGATTCGCTGTTCAGCATCCATGCCCAGATGGATGCCGACACCAGCAGCGGGAGCAGCCACGGGATCAGGAAGAGGGCGCGCAAGGTGTTCGACAGCGGGAAGTGTCGGAAGAAGAAGACGGCGAGCGCCATGCCGATCGTGAACTGGAAGACGATCGAGACGCCGACGAATGCGACCGTGTTGAGCAGGGCGGGCATGAAGGTCGAGCTCTGCAGAACGGAGATGTAGTTGTCGAGCCCGACGAAAGGCGCGGTGCCGTCGATGAACGAGCGGAGCGTGTACTCACGGAACGAGAGGTCGAGGTTGCGGTAAAGCGGGTACGCGTAGAAGACGATGAGGTAGATCGCGACCGGCGCGATGAACGCCCAGCCGACGAGGTGCTGCCGGGCACGGCGATTACGTGGGCGGCCCGAAGGGGGCGGCGGTGGATGCCGCCGCCCCTTCGTTGTCGCCGCGGGTCATCCGAAGAGGGACCTGCGTCGTTGACATGGACTTCCTGACTACTTGAGCTTCTCGTCGACCGCAGCCTGAGCGTCCTTCAGCGCGTCGGCCGGTGAGGCCGCTCCGCTCAGGGCGTTCTGGATGGCGGTGTAGAGCGCCTCGGAGATGACCGGGTACTTGACGCCGAGGTTGTCGGCGGTACGCGGCTTGGCATCGCCGACCGCGGACGCCCAGAACTCGAGCGTCGGGTCTGCAGCCAGCTGAGCATCGACTCCGGCCGAGGTCGGCGCGATGTAGCCCAGAGCCGTGGCGGCGGTGTCACCGTTGACCAGGCACTCGACGATCTTGATCGACGTCGCGTACCGGGCGGTGTCCTTCTGCACGGGGATGGTGAGGAACTCGCCGCCGGTCGGGGCGGGTGCTGCACCGCCGTCGATACCCGGGATCTGGATCGACTCGAAGCCCGCCTCGTCGGCGGCTCCCTTGAACCAGGAGCCGTTCTCGGCGAAGCCGTACTCACCGGTGGTGAACTCGTCCCAGCTGGTGCCCTGCGTGTTGTCGATCACCGAGTTGGGCGCGAGACCGTCGTTCAGCCATCCGGTCCACAGGTTCAGGGCGGATTCGGCGTCGGACGAGGTGAGGTCGGTCAGCTCGGCCCCCGAACCCCAGTACCAGGGGAGGAACTGGAAGGTACCCTCCTCGGTGCCGACGGCGGAGAACGTGATGCCCTTGTAGCCCGCGCCGACGACCTTGGTCAGGGCGTCGGTGAGCGAGGCCCAGTCGGTGATGCCGGCGATGTCGACGCCCGCGGCCGCGAGGACCTCGGGGTTGTAGTACAGGCCGAGGGTGTTGGCCCCGGCGGGGACGCCGTAGACCTTGCCGTCGATCTCGCCGGCGCTGAGGATGTTGGCCGAGATGCTCGAGGTGTCGAGACCGTTGTCGTCGGTCGTGGTCAGCAGGCCGGCGTCGGCGAGCGTGGAGACCTTGGGGTTGTCGACGAGGGCGACGTCGGGCAGGTTGCTGGCCGCCGTCGTCAGGTCCTTGACGGTGTCACCGGTGTTCGAGGCGGTGCGCTCGATGGTGATGCCGAGGTCGGCCGCGCACGCGTCGAGGGCCTGGGCCCAGGTCGATGCGTCGTCGCGATCCGGGTACGGATCCCACAGGGTGTAGGTGCCGCCGGCCTCTTCGCCGGACGTGCTCGGCGCGCAGCCGACGAGCGTCGCGGCGACGGCCGCGGTGAGGACGACCGCGCCGAAGACGCGGCTCTTGGTGGAGCTGTTCACGATGTTCCTCTCTGAATCATACGTTGGGGTGGTGCGCTATCGAACCGGTTCGATAATCGACCGAAGGAAGAGCCTCGCGTGAGGCACCCGCTCAGGCCGTACTGCCCCGGATCGTCAGGTGGGGTTCCACGAGCTTCACGACGGCCGGGGCCTCCGGGTCGATGATTCGCCGAACCAGGTGCTGGACCGCCTCGCGGCCCAGTTCGTCGGGAGAGCTTTCCACTGCGGTGTACTGCAGCATGAAGCTCTGGCCGAAGTCTTTGGAATAGAGGCTGACGACCGAGAGGTCGTCAGGGACCCTCACGCCCCGATCGTGCAGCACCTGAGGCAACACCGCGATCGAGGCGTCGTTGTGCACGATGAGGCCCGTCGCGGTCGAGCGCACGTCGAGGATGGAGTTGAGACTCCTCGTGATTCCCGGCTGCTGCGACTCGCCGTAGTGGGCGTGCAGCTGGATCCCGTAGGTCGCCGCGCGGGCGAGCGCAGCATCCCGGAATCGCCAGGCGTACGCGCCCCCGCGCTCGAAGACGTGGCGGGGCGGGGAGATCAGCACGATCTCGCGGTGGCCGAGCTCGTGCAGGTGATCGACCAGCAGCTCGGCCGACGTCTCGAAATCGAGGTCGAAGACGTCGAGCCCCTCGGTGTCGCGGGGCAGCCCGACGAGCGCGCCGGGCTGGCGAGCGCTGCGCAGGGCATCGAGCCGAGGGTCGTCGTGTGTGACATCCAGGAGCACGACCCCGTCGACCATGTTCGACGAGGTGATGCGGCGTACCGCATTGGGGCCGTCGGTGTCCGTCACCATCAGGATGTCGTAGCCCTGTTCCCGGGACGCG
>JBDSKH010000077.1:0-8500 GCA_039917005.1 Pseudolysinimonas sp. | reverse complement strand
CGCCGACAACTTCTTCGACCTCGGCGGCGGGTCGCTGGCAGCAGCGCAATTGGTGGCGCTGCTGCGCCTCGAGGACCCCGGCTTCACGGTGGCCGAGGTGTATGCGCGGCCGCGGTTGCGGGCGATGGCGGACCTTCTGGATTCACGCGCCGAGACGGCCCGAACCGACGATCACGAATTCCATCGCGTCGAACCGACCCCCCTGCGCATGCAGTGGTTGCAGACCCTTCTCGGAATTCCCCTCTTCATCCTGAGCGGTCTGCGATGGCTGCTCTACATTTTGTTGGCGGGGACGCTTCTTCGGCCTCTCCACGGATTCGACGTGCTGCCCTCGGCACCGCTCGCGATTCTTCTGATCGGGATCGCGGTCTTCGCCAGTCCCTTCGGCGGCATGTTGATAGCGGCCGGAGTGGCCAGGCTCTTGCTGGCCGGAGTCGGTCCGGGCGACTACCCGCGCGGCGGATCGGTTCACCTTCGCCTGTGGCTGGCAGAGCAGGCCGGCCACCTGGTGGGCGGCGTCAGCCTTGTCGGTGCGCCCTGGATCACCACGTACGCACGCCTGCTGGGTGCCCGCATCGATCGCGACGTCGACATGCACACGCTGCCGCCGATCACCGGCCTCCTCACGGTCCGCTCCGGAGCGTCGATCGAACCGGAAGTCGATCTGTCCGGATATTGGATCGACGGCGACACCGTGCGCATCGGGGCGATCCGGATCGGCGCTGACGCCACGATCGGCGCGCGCAGCACCCTGCTGCCGGGTGCGCGCATCGGCAAGGGTGCCGAGATCGCACCCGGATCTGCCGTGTTCGGCCGTGTGCCGTCGGGGCAGCTCTGGGCGGGGTCACCCGCTCAACGCGAAGGAGCCAGCACCAATTGGTTCCCGGCCGCTCGCCCTCCGCGCGGTCGCGGATGGTTGATCGCCTACGCCCTGTCGGCTGCGATGATCGCCCTTGCGCCGGTACTTGCCTTGGCGTGCGGTGGCGTGGTGATCGCCTCCGCCATTCGTTTCTCGGGGTCGCTCGGCGAAGCTGCTCTGCGCGCGGCCGGCGCGACCATACCCGCGACGCTGCTGGCCGGTCTGGTCTTCGGCGCGATTGTTGTGGGCTTCGTTCGTCTGCTCGGTGTGTGGGTGCGTGAAGGCGTGTACCCCATCCGCGGACCGGTGGGCTGGGCTGTCTGGAGCACCGAACGACTGCTCGACCTCTCGCGGGTGTTCCTCTTTCCGCTCTACTCCAGTCAACTGACCCCGATGTGGCTGCGCTTGCTAGGCGCGCGAGTGGGGAAGAACGTCGAGGCGTCGACGGTTCTCCTGCTGCCGACGATGACGACGATCCGGGATGGCGCATTCCTCGCTGACGACACCATGCTGGGATCGTATGAGCTCGGCGGAGGCTGGGTGCGCGTGGGACGCTCCGACATCGGCAAGCGCGCATTCATCGGCAACTCGGGGATGGCGGCGGCCGGCCACACTGTTCCCCGCGACGGGCTGGTAGCAGTGCTGTCCGCTGCCCCGCAGAAGTCGAAGGCTGGATCCTCGTGGCTCGGCTCTCCGCCTGTGCGCCTGCGTCGAACAGTCGCAGCGCCGGACGACGATGGGCGAACGTTCAACCCGTACCCCGGCCTGCGTGCCGCACGCGCGCTGTGGGAGTTGTGCCGAGTGATTCCGACCTTCGTCTCGTGCGGGATCGGACTGGGAGTCCTGTTCACGCTGGCTGCCGTGACCGAGACCGCCGGTATCGCGATCGCCGTTCTGGTGAGCGGAATCGTGATGCTCGCGGCGGGGGCTGTTGCCGCCGGCATCACGACGACCGCGAAATGGCTCTTCGTGGGCCGGATCCGCGTCGGCGAGCACCCGCTGTGGTCATCGTTCGTGTGGCGCACCGAGGTATCGGACACGTTCGTAGAACTGGTGGCGGCTCCGTGGTTCGCACAGGCCGCCGCCGGAACCCCCGCGCTGAACCTGTGGCTTCGCAGTCTCGGCGCCTCGATCGGACGGGGCGTGTGGTGCGACACCTACTGGCTGCCCGAACCCGACCTTGCCAGACTGGGGGACGGCGCCACTGTCAACCGCGGATGTGTGGTCCAGACTCACCTGTTCCATGATCGAATCATGAGCATGGACACCGTCACGCTCGCCGCCGGGGCCACGCTCGGTCCGCACAGTGTGATCCTGCCTGCTGCAGTGATTGGCGAGCACGGCACGGTCGGACCGGCGTCGCTCGTCATGCGCGGCGAACACGTTCCCATCGGCAGTCGATGGAGCGGCAACCCGATCGGTCCCTGGCGCGAGGTTCGCACCGCCGACTACCACTCGAAGGTGCGCTGATGCCGCGCGCAGGAGGTGCGGCGAACTCTGGCGACCCGTACCTGCCGACCCACGGAAACAGCGGATACCGGGTCGAGCGCTACGAACTCGATCTGCGCTACCGCCCGACAACCAATCGACTCAGCGGCACGGCCACGCTCCGCATCATCAGCATCCAGACCTTGACGCGCTTCCGACTCGACCTGGCACGGTTGCGGGTCAGCCGAGTGCGTATCGAGGGGAGGCGCGGCACCCGGTTTGCCCAGTCCACGGGCAAGGTCACCATCAGCCCGGCGTCTCCGATCGAGCCCGGTGAGACGGTCACGGTGGTCGTCGAATACGCCGGCACCCCGATCCCTCATTCGAGTCGGTGGGGAGCTGTCGGGTGGGAGGAACTCGCCGACGGAGTCATCGTCGCCTCGCAACCCTCTGGAGCGCCTACGTGGTACCCGTGCAACGACAGCGTGGCCGACAAGGCCAGTTACGGCATCCGGATCACGACAGACCCTGCCTACACGGTGATCGCGAACGGGAGGCTCATCAGCCGCCAGGTCGCGTCGGGCCTCGCGACGTGGCATTACGAACAGCCCGAGCCGACAGCCAGCTACCTCGCTACCGCGCAGATCGGGCGCTACGAACTCACCCCGCAGACCTGGGCAGAGGTTCCGGGTGTGATGGCGTACCCGAAGCCATTAGAGGCACGGGTGGCTCACGACTTCGACAAGGTCGGCGAAATGATGCGGGTGTTCACCACGCTATTCGGCCCGTACCCGTTCGAGAGCTACACGATCGTGGTGACACCCGACGAGCTGGAGATCCCGCTCGAGGCACAGTCGATGGCGGTCTTCGGGTCGAATCACGCCGATGGCGGGGGTGGCTCTGAACGACTCGTCGCCCACGAACTCGCGCACCAGTGGTTCGGCAACAGCGTCGGCCTGGCATCGTGGCAGGACATCTGGCTCAACGAAGGGTTTGCCTGCTACGCCGAGTGGCTGTGGTCCGAGTTCAGCGGCGGCGCTGTCGCCGATTCGATTGCCAGACAGTTTCGCAGACAGCTCACGTCGCACACCCACGACTTCGTGATCGGAGATCCGGGACCGGCCCACATGTTCGATGACCACATCTACAAACGCGGCGCCCTCACCCTGCATGCCCTGCGTCGCACCGTTGGCGACGATCGATTCTTCCCAATCTTGCGTACCTGGACCGCTGAGCACTCGCACGGAGTCGCGACGACCGAACAGTTTCGCGAACTGGCCGGACGCTTTGCACCGAAATCCCTCGACAAGTTCTTCGAGGCCTGGGTTTTCAAAGCCCCACTGCCTCGATTGCCTTAGATCGGTCCGGCGTGCGCCACGCTGACCACAAGACCAGCCATGGCCGTCGGCGTGACGAGCTGATATCTCGTGGGACTATCCGGCACCGACGCCACGACGCCCGAGCTGGTCTCCTGCATCTCGACGTCGCGAGGATCGATTCGCAGCCCGCGACCGTCGGCCTTCAGGACGGCCTCGATGCGGGTCCAGTCTCGCAAAGACTCAACGTTGGCTACGTGCCGGATTGCTGCGAGCCGCGAGGGATGCCCACGGATCGGCTCAGCATCTACACCGATCGCAGCACCGAACATCGCGGCACCGACTCGTCCGAGCGGGGTATGGCTCAGGCTGACGTGCAGGTCCGATCCCTCGATGACCGTGCGGCCGTGGGGTGCTGAGCAATCGGGGCACCGCGCCAAGATGGGGACCTCCGACGGCGAAATCCCCAGCAGGTCTGCCGCCAACGATCGAAGCAGGAGACGGCCGGCGAGGAATTCATCGGCACGGCCTGCGCTGAGCAAACGGTGACGGGTACGTTCTGCAGGTGAAATCATCGTGAGAGCGTCCGCGCGTTGCAGCCTGTTGAGAGTTTGCGAGTCCTGGACAACGACGACGCCGCCGGCGATGGCGGTTAGATTCAGAGCGCTGACCCGCGCGTCGGTCATCCGCCACTCTTGATGCGCTTTTTGACGGCACGCTCTCCGAGTACGGCAATGTAGTCGCTCACGGGCCTTCCCGAAAGCGCCGTGACCTCTTCGCGAACCATCCCTTCGATGTGCGCTCGAGGCTGAGCGGCAAACCTCTCGGCGAGGCGGTCGGTGATCTGAGTGATCACGGCTTCTTCATCGAATTCGGTGGTCATAGGGCAACGGTGCGCGAGTAGCGTTAACAGTTCCTGAACGTGCGCCCGTCGGATGAGTTCGGTCTATCGCAACTGAAGAGGGTGCGTCCGATGATTCCGGTTATAGCGAAAGAGAAGGCCCGGCCCCTCATTTCTGAGGAACCGGGCCTTCCGACTCTGTTCTTGCGAAGTTGCGGGGACAGGATTTGAACCTGCGACCTCTGGGTTATGAGCCCAGCGAGCTACCGAACTGCTCCACCCCGCGATGCGAGTTCGACTTTACCAGGGTTTGGGTGCGCGTGCCTACGCGGCTGTGGTTTCGACACGCCCGCCTTCGGCGGGCTACTCGACCAGCGGGCGCTGCTCAGCCGGCTATCCGCCGGTCGCGGCGATCGCCGCCTCCACGGCCTTCTGCATGCGCTCGTCCGCTTCCGCCGCGGCGACCAGGTCGCCATCGGCGTACGCCTGCTGACGATCCGCGAGAGCCTCCTGGTAGTCGGCGAGCGCGGCGGCGAGCGCCGCCTCGTCCACCGTGCCGGAGGGCTCGGTCGGCGTCGTCGGCTCGGTGGGATCGGTGGGATCGGTCGGCTCCGTCGGCACATCGCCGTCGCCGGCGTCTGCCCCCGAATCGCCGCCGAACAGCGAGTCGAGCGCGGCATCCAGGGTGTCTTCGAATGCCACCTTCTCGCCGAAAGCGACCAGCACCTTGCGCAGCAGCGGATAGCTCGTCTCACCCGTCGACTGCACGTAGACCGGCTGCACATAGAGCAGGCCGCCGCCCACGGGAAGGGTCAGCAGGTTGCCGCGGATGACCTCGGTCGACCCGCGTTCGAGCAGAGCTATCTGGCTGGCCACCTCGTCGTCGGAGGTGAACTGGTTCTGCGCCTGGCCTGGACCCGGCACGGTGTCGTTCTTCGGCAGGGTCAGCAGGGTGAGCTTGCCGTAGTCCTTTCCGGCATCCGAGTTGACCGCGAGGTAGCCGGTCAGCACGCTCTGCGACGCGTCACCCGAGCTGGTGCGCGGGATATAGGTCGAGTAGAGCGTGAACGCCGGGGCCTCGGTGCCGGGCACCTGCATCGTCAGGTAGTACGGCGGCTGAGCCTTCGCACTCGACGGCGGCTGGGTGGGGTCGTCGGGCGTGACCCACGCGTCGTTCGCCGAGTAGAACGTGCCCGAATCGGTCACGTGGTACGTCTCGAGGATCGCGCGCTGCACCTTGAACAGGTCCGCGGGGTACCGGATGTGGGCGAGCAGGTCGTCGCTCATCTCGGACGCCGGCTTGATCGTGCTGGGGAAGATCTTGCTCCAGGTCTGCAGGATCGGGTCGTCGGCGTCCCACGCGTACAGGGTGACCTCGCCCGACTGCGCGTCGACCGTGGCCTTCACCGCGTTGCGGATGTAGTTGATGTCGTCGAGCGCGTATCCGGGCGGCGGCGTGTAGGTGTCAGCGATCGCGTTCGAGAGCTGCTCGATGCGCGAGTAGGGATAGCTCGCCGTCGTCGTGTAGCCGTCGACGATCCAGACGACCCGGCCGTCGACGATGGCGGGGTACGTGTCGGAGTCGAGGGTCAGATACGGCGCGACCTTGAGCACACGCTCGAGTGGGCGGCGGTCGTAGAGGATCTGCGAGTCGTCGTTCACGTTGGTCGAGAGCACGACCTGCTCGGACTGGAACTTGATCGCGTAGACCAGTCGCTTGAAGACGTTGTCGAGCTTCGGCCCGCCGTCTCCCTCGAACGTCGTGGTCTTGTCGTTGCCGTTGTCGCCGTCGGTGCCCGACGGGTAATCGAGCTCGGCGGGATTGCCGTTGACCGAGCCGCCCACGATCGAGTACCGCGGCGAGTTCTCGCCGAAGTAGATGCGGGGCTCGAAGTCGCCGAGATCACCGGTCGACGGGATGCCGGACTCCAAGAAGAGCGGCTGGCCGTCGGGCGAGCGCTGGTTGCCGTAGGCGGCCACGACGCCGAAGCCGTGCGTGTAGACGAGCGTGTTGTTGAACCAGTCGTTCGCGCTCTGGCCGCTCTGGTTGAGCTCGCGGACCGCGATGACGGTGTCCTGGGTCTTGCCCTCGATGTCGTAGCGGTCGACGTCGAGGTGCTGGGCGAAGCGGTAGTACTGCTTCACCCGCTCCAGCTGGGAGAACGTGTCGGAGACGACCGCGGGATCCAGGATGCGGATGTTGGCCGTGGTCTCGGCGTCCTCACGCAGGGCGCCGGCCTCGGCATCCGTCTGGGCGGCGTAAGAGCGCACCTCGATGTCATCGAGGCCGTACGCGGTCCTGGTCGCGGCGAGCGCGCGATCGATGTACTCGGCCTCGAGCGTCCGCGCGCTCGGGTCGACCTGGAAGCGCTGGATGATCGCCGGGTAGATGGAGCCGATCACCAGGCTCGAGACGATGAGCAGCGCGGTGCCGATGAGGGGCAGGCGCCAGCGGCCGATGATGGCTGTCACGAGGGCGAGCACGGCGACGAGCGCGGCGATGCCCGCCAGGATGACGCGGCCCGGGATGACCGCGTTGACGTCGGCGTAGGCGGCGCCGGTGATGAGCGTTCCGTCATCGGTGAGGGTCGCGTACTGGTCGAACCAGATGCTCGCTGCCTGCAGGGCGAGGTAGAGCGCCGCCATGATGGCGAGCTGGATGCGGGCGGGGCGCGTCACGCGCACCTCGCGACCCGTGATCCGGATGCCGCCGTACAGGTAGCAGGTGGCGAGCGCCGCGAATCCGGCGATCAGCAGGACGGCCGACGCGTACGCCAGGATGCCGCGGTAGAACGGCAGCTCGTAAACGTAGAACGACACATCGAACCCGAACTGCGGATCGACCTGCCCGAACGGCGTGCGGTTGATGTACTGGAGCACGGTCGACCAGCGACTCGCCGTCGAGACGCCGAGGAAGATGCCGAGCACGATCGGGATGCCGAACATCGCGAGGCGACGCAGCGGCTCGACGACCTGCTGGTAGCGATCGAGCTGCGAGTTGAGCTTCACGTAGACCGGACGCGCCCGGTAGGCGATCGCGATGCTCAGCCAGACGATGAACGCCATCGAGAGGAACCCGACGCCGAACATGACCGCGAGCGAGGCCCACTGCGTGGTGAGCACCTCGAGGAAGCCGAGCTGGTCGAACCAGAGCACGTCGGCGTAGAGGCCGGCGAACACGAAGAAGGCTATGACGAGGACGGCGAGGATCGCAGCGGTGATCGCGAGAGATGCGCGGGTGCGGCTGCGAGGGGGCGGGCTGGTGGCAGTGGACACGCCCTGATCCTAGGGCGACGCGGCTGCGAACGGGCTCGGCGTCTCTGCTTGCCCGGGGCCGCTGGCGACTCGGGCTGCGCGGTCAGGCGTCGCAGCGGGCGAGTGAGGAGGTGTCGCCGCCGGAGGCGATCGTCTCGACGGTCTCGAGCGCCTCATCCATGGTGGAGACGGCGAACACCTCGAGACCGGCGGGGATGTGCCCGACGACCTCATCGCAATTCGAGACCGGAGCGAGGAACCACTCGGCACCCGCCGTCTCCGCGCCGTACATCTTCTGCCGGATGCCGCCGATCGGGCCGACATCGCCGCCGGCCGTGATCGTGCCGGTGCCGGCGAAGTGCTCGCCGCCGGTGAGGGCGCCTGGCGTCAGCTTGTCGTAGACACCCAGGGCCAGCATCATCCCGGCGCTCGGCCCGCCGACGTTGCCGAGGTTCACGGTCACCTCGAACGGGAACTCGTAGACCGCGCCGGGCTGGATGCCGACGACGATCGCGTTCGGGCCCTCCGTCGCTGCGACGGGGGTGATCTCGACGGTCTGCTCGGCGCCCTCGCGCAGGATGCCGAGGTCGACAGGGACGCCGGCGCCCGAATCCGCGAACGCCGCGCTTAATTCGCTGACCCCGTCCACCGGGTCGCCGTCCACCGTGAGGATCTGGTCTCCCGGCTCCAGCACGCCGTCTGCCGGGAAGCCGTCCCCGACCGTGACGACGGTGACGATGCTGGTGTAGTCGATGTCGAGTTCGCCGAAAGCGGCGGCGACGGCCTCCTGCTGCGAGTTCG
>JBDSKH010000076.1:0-3046 GCA_039917005.1 Pseudolysinimonas sp. | reverse complement strand
CGCCTGGTTGCCATCGCGCAGGTCCACGGCACACCACATGGGCGCGCGGTCGATGATCTTGTCGGGCCAGGTGCGATCGGGGAGGTCGATCGTGAACTGCTCGGAGTACTTGCGGTACCGATGGACGGGCAGTCCGGAGGGTTTCTGCGTGTTCTTCATGGTCTAGGGCTTCCTCTGGTTCAGTGTCGGAAACAGCCGACGACGAACTCCGCGACGAGGGAGGCCGTTGAACTAGACCTCGTCGCGGCAGCTAAGAAGGAGCCGTCCGATACGCACGGCACCAGGGTAGCACTGGACTAATCTGATGCCGACCCGAGCCCCAGGGGAGGCCATCGATGCGACGATTGACGCCGGCGATCGCCGCGGTCGTCGTCGTGATGGCATTGTCCGGATGCGGACCGTCGAGCGAGGAACTGGGCGGGGTGCTCGAGGGGTCATGCCTCCGCAGCGCGAACGGCGAGCATGCGGATCCCGTTTCGAAGGTCGATTGCGAGGAGCCCCATCTGTTCGAGGTCACCTCGATGGGCGGCTGGCCCGGGCTGGGCGTCGCGATGGCGGACGCCGGAGGCGACGCGGGCGACGTATGGGATGCGATCCACGGCCTCGACGACAGCGACGACAGCACGGTGGCGGCGGATTTCGCGACGTGGGCATCCCGGGCTTGCGCCGAGGGAGCTCAGCGGACGACCGGCATCTCGGAGGTGAAGGTCGACGGGCACACCGCCTCAGATCTGTGGCTGCGGGTAGGGGGCACGTACGGCATCGACATCACCACGGCGACGCGGGCAGCGTTCATCGCCGGCGACCAGGGGACCTACTGCTCTCTGGCCTGGTACGACGACTCCGGCGCGGCGCGGCTGCTCGCCGGGCGGCCGTTCTCCCAGCTGCTCGGTCCCGGATTCGACCTCGACCGCCGCGAATGCTGGGATGTCGACGACCGGCCGACCTCCTGCGCTCGGCCGCACGCCGCACAGGTACTGCTCGCATTCGACGGACTGGAGGCGTTCGGTCCCGAGCTGATCGCCCGCGCGGCATCCGGCGTGCCCACCGACCTGGACCGGG
The DNA here is from genome assembly GCA_039917005.1 of Pseudolysinimonas sp. Lineage (GTDB taxonomy): Bacteria > Actinomycetota > Actinomycetes > Actinomycetales > Microbacteriaceae > JBDSKH01. The sequence goes on along the minus strand of JBDSKH010000076.1, from coordinate 1,984 downwards.
CCGCCGGCGACAGCTTCTGCGCTGAACTGCTGCGGCAGACCCTGCCGTCCGTCGCCGAAACCGATGAGGTCGGCTTCGTCTCGGAGCCGGCCGCCGGTTCAGCCTGGGACGAATACGACGGCACGATCGACCCACGGGGCGGGTACTTCTACGCGTGCCTCGCTGTCGGTCCGCAGGGCGGCGACCTCGTCATCGGCGACGTCATGGACGGCACCGCGCGACTCCAGGCAACCGGAGGTGACGGCTGACGCGCGACCCGCGCAGAACGTTGGGTGGTGGCGCGGCCGACCGCGTTTCCATACTGGAAGCATGACCATCTTGCGTCGCGCCCTCGTGACGGCCGCCGCCACGGCATCCCTGATCCTGCTCGCCGGCTGCGCCGTCGGCCCGGCCGGACCCGCGACTCCAAGCGGCTCCTCCGGCGGCGTCGCCGTCCCGGACGGCCTCATCGCCGCGCCCGGACAGGTCGTCGGTCAGGGCACCGTCATCCAGACCGGCGACACTCCCCCGCAGCTGTGCCTCGGCGCGGTCATGGAGTCGTACCCCCCGCAATGCTCCGGCTCCGAGCTCGTCGGCTGGGACTGGGATGCGGTGGAGGGAGAGGAGTCCTCCGGCGCGGTGACCTTCGGCGCCTTCGCGGTCTTCGGCGGCTGGGACGGAGTCGCACTGACCGTCACCGACGCGATGTGGCTCGCGCTCTACGATCCGATGCCCATCGTCGATCCGCTGCTGGACCCGGAAAACGCGGGCGACGCCAGCGACGGCGAGCTCGCCCGCATCCAGGACGAGCTGACCGCGTCGGCCCCATTCGAGATCCTCACGATGTGGCCGGAGAACGGGTACCTGTTCGTGCAGGTCGTGTACGACGACGGATCGATCCAGGCGTGGGCCGATCAGACGTATCTTCCCGACACAGTCGCGATCCGCGGGGCGCTGCGCGACGTCTGAGAAGCAGTGAGGCCTCGGCAGACCGTGACAGCGCGCGACAGCGGGGTGACAGCGCCCCTCTGACACCGTGAGGACATGACCAATGCGATCGAGGCCCACGGCCTCACCAAGCGATTCGGAAAGACCCAGGCGCTCGCCGGGATCGACCTCGAGGTCGCCGAAGGACGCGTGCTCGGAGTGCTGGGCCCGAACGGGGCCGGCAAGACCACGGCTGTCCGCATCCTGGCGACGCTCCTTCGCCCCGACTCCGGCACAGCCCGCGTCGCCGGCCACGACGTTCTCCACGACCCCGCCGCCGTCCGCCGCGCGATCGGCCTCACGGGCCAGTACGCGAGCGTCGATGAGGACCTGACCGGTATCGAGAACCTCGTCATGATCGGGCAACTGCTCGATCTGTCGCGTTCCCAGGCCGGCCTCAGGGCGAGCGAGTTGCTGGCGGAGTTCGACCTGACTGACGCCGGCAAGCGCCTCGCCAAGACCTACTCGGGTGGCATGCGCCGCCGGCTCGACCTGGCCGCGTCCCTCGTCGGGCGCCCCACCGTCGTGTACATGGACGAGCCCACCACGGGCCTCGATCCATCGAAGCGCGACGACGTCTGGGGGATGATCCGGGCGCTCGCCCGCCAGGGCACCACGGTGCTTCTCACCACCCAGTACCTGGAGGAGGCCGACGCCCTCGCCGAGGAGATCACCGTCATCGACCACGGCCTCGTGATCGCGCACGACACCCCGCAGGGGCTCAAGCGGGAGCTCGGCGGCCAGACCCTCGAGGTGCGGCCGGCCCGCGCGGCGGACCTGGATGCCGTGACGGCACTGCTCGCCGAGGTCGGCACCCGCGCGCCCGATCACCCTTCCGTCGACCTCGTGTCCGTCCCGGTCTCCGACGACGGGGCGCTCGTCGCGACCGTAGCCAGGCTGGCCGCGGCCGGCATCCCCGTCACCGAGCTCTCGCTGCGGCTACCAAGCCTCGACGAGGTCTTCTACGCCCTGACCGGGCACGGCACCACCGACATCCCGACCATCACCGCCGACCAGG
>JBDSKH010000075.1:0-3592 GCA_039917005.1 Pseudolysinimonas sp. | reverse complement strand
CGACCGCGTCGAGGATGCGGTGCGCGAGACCGGGCCGATCAAGGTGCCCTGGGATGCCGGCAGCGACCTGAAGAAGGCGCTCGCGACGAGCAAGCGGCTGGGCATCGAGGGCGTGATGGCCAAGCGCCGCGACAGCCCGTATCGAGAGGGCAAGCGTTCCCGCGACTGGATCAAACTCAAGCACACCAGCACGCAAGAGGTGGTGATCGGCGGCTGGCGTCCGGGCAAGGGTGCGCGCGCCGACACGATCGGGTCGTTGTTGCTCGGCATCCCCGAGGGCGGCGCGCTGCGCTATGTCGGCCGGGTCGGCACGGGCTTCAGCGACGCCGAGCTCACCAAGCTGCGCGCCCGGCTCGACAGGATGTCGCGGCAGTCCAGTCCGTTCGGTGAGGTCCCGCGCGAGGACGCCCGCGATGCACGCTGGGTGACCCCGACGCTCGTGGGCGAGGTCGAATTCGCCGAGGCCACGAGCGAGGGACGATTGCGTGCTCCCGCCTGGAAGGGCTGGCGTCCCGACAAGGATCCGGTCGACGTCGTGCGCGAGGTGCCTTAGGCCCCGAGCTCGCATCCTCTCGCTTCTCGCGTCCATCCAGGGCAAAGTGGTCGCGTGACCGATCGCGACTACGAGCCCAATCCCGAGGACGAGCGCGTCGAGGTGCTCGACGACGAATCCGAGCCGGATGCCCCGGCGACCCTCGATCCGGACGAGCGCGTCGAGGAGTCTGGCGACCTCGATCCCGAAGCCCCGGCCGACGCATGATCGACCCGACTCCCCTGCCTGGGCTCGCCGAGCACACCGTCGTCGTGATCGGCGCGGGAAGCGGGCTCGGCGTGGCGACCACCCTGACTCTGCTCGCGTCGGGCGCGCGAGTCCTCGGTACCGACGCTCCCGTGGCGCTGCCGACGGCCCTCGTCGACGCAGGCACAGGACTCCCCGGTGAGCTGCACTACCGGTCCCTCGACGTGTCCTCGGGCGCGGACTGGGCGGCCGTGTCCGACTGGATCGGGGAGCAGTCGGCCGGCATCCACGGGATCGCGGACTTCGCGACGGGTCACGACGGGCTCACGACCCTCGCCCCCCACCTCCTCGATGGCGGCTCCGTCGTGCGCGTCGGGCCTGCCGAGCGTGCAGAGAGCAGCATCCGCTCGAACACCGTCGCACCGCATCCGGATTCCGAGCCTCTGGCCGTCGCGGCTGCGGTGGGATTCCTGCTCTCCGACCTCGCCGAGTTCTGCGATGGCGCAGTGATCCCGATCAGGGAGCGGCCCGCCCCGGCAGTCTGACCCGGATCTAGTAGATGACTCTGTTCAATACAGGAACACCGGGATCCAGTCGCGGTTGTGCGCGTGCACGATGGCCAGGAACACCAGCGCGTCGAACAGCAGGTGCACCGCCAGCACGTATCCCAGAGAGCGCGTCTTCGCGAACAGATACCCCTGCAGCAACGCGAACGGGATGGTGAACAGCGGCGCCCACTCGCGGTAACCGAGCTCCCAGAGGAACGACACGAAGATCACCATCTGCAACAGGTTGGCCAGCCAGAACGGGAAGTGCCGGCGGAACAGCACCAGACAGGTGCAGATGAAGAACAGCTCGTCGAACGTGCCCACCGAGTTGACCCCCACGAAGAACCGCAAAAGCTCGCTCAGGTCGGTGATGTGCGGCCAGTTGAGGTACGCCCCCGACCGGATGAAGTAGAACGGCAGCAGTAGGTATCCGAGCAACGGCACCGCGAAGACGTAGGCGATCTCGAGCCGGGTCTTCTTCTCATGACTGCGCCATGGGAAGCCGATCACCCTCCCCCGCGCCGGATCGGCCCTGCCGAGCACGAGCCTGTCGATGAGATACGGCGCCAGCACAGCGAGCCCCAGCACGGTCCCGATGCGCACGAAGCTCGGCCAGGCGACGTCGGCCTCCACCGAGGTCGTGCTGACGATCGCGACGCCGAGGCCGATGAGCGAGAGATCCACGCCGAACGCCCGGTCGATCAGGATGGCGGCGAGCAGGCTCACCGCGAGCACGGCCAGCCCGGCGATGGTCAGCCGCAATCCGAAGAGCAGGAACGCCGAGAGCGAGACGCCGATCGCGGGCGCGAGCTTCACGGGTGCTGCGTCCGCGGGATGGAGACCCCTGGCACGACGACGCTGCCCGTGAGGAGGAACGACGCCCCGCCGCCGACGGGATCGACCAGCCGGATCGGCACCTCGTAGTCCCCGGCGAGCGCGAATACCGGGCGGGGCGACCGGAGCGTGCACAGCAGCTGCTGATACGGCCAGACGGTTCCCCCCTCCTGGCACGCGCTCGGAGCCCGGAACGGGATGTCGCCGGTGTTCATGATGCGGTAGCGCAGCGCGCTGGTCTGGGTTCCCGGCAGCTCGAGTCCACCACCCGACGGGACCGTTCCCCAGCTGCCATCCGCCTGGCGCGCCTCGAGGACGGGGACCATCTGCAGGGTCGCCCCGATCACCATGCCGAGCTGGGTCTGGATGCCGTCGAAGCTCGCCGATTGCAGATCGAACTCCAGATGGTTGAGCCCCCGCGCCATGGGCACGTCGAATCCGCAGATCACGGAGGACTCGATCTGGTGGTACTCATCGCCGCAGTACAAGACCTTCGGGCCGCCGAACGCGTCCGGGGCCGTCAGACGGCCGTAGTACCCGTGGAGGCCGTTCTCCCCCGGCTCGATGCGCACCGTGACGTGGGTGGTGGGGCCGTTCGCGCCCAGGTGCGCCCACACGGCCAGCCCCGGCGTCGAGAGATCGACGTCCTCGCCCCAGTTCTCGACCGAGAGATGGATCGACGTGCCGCTGTGCTCCCCCGGAACCCAGCTGCGCTCCGGAGGCGCCGCACTCGGGCCGCCGAGCAGCAGCAGCACGGTGACGGCGCCTACGAACCCACTCATGTCAGGTCTGAGTCATCCTTCATCATGTGCGGGAGGTCGATCACGCCCGTCACCGGGGTGATGCCGCTCAGCCGTTCGGGCGACAGCACGCGGGCCACCTCGTCCTTGGTCATGAGCCCGGCCTCGACGACCAGCTCGGCGATCGAGGCGTTCGTGGTGAGGGCCGTATGGGCCAGCGTCGCGGACGCCGCGTATCCGATGTACGGCGTGAGCGCCGTCACGACCCCGACGCTCGACTCCACCTGCATGGCGAGCCGTGCGGTGTTGGCCTCGATGCCGTCGATGCAGTTGACCCGCAGGGTGTGGCAGGCGTTCGTCATCCAGGCGATGGACTGCAGGATGCTGTGCGCGATCACCGGCTCGAAGGCGTTGAGCTGCAGCTGGCCGGCTTCCGCCGCGGCGGTGACCGTCGCATCAGCCCCGATCACGCTGAACGCGACCTGGTTCACGACCTCGGGGATGACCGGGTTCACCTTGCCGGGCATGATGCTCGACCCGGCCTGCCGCGCGGGCAGGAAGAGCTCGCCCAGGCCCGCCTGCGGCCCGGAGGAGAGCAGCCGGAGGTCGTTGCAGATCTTCGACAGCTTGACGGCGGCGCGCTTCAGCGTGCCGGAGAGCGTCATGAAGATGCCGGCGTCGGCGGTGGCCTCGATGAGGTCGGGTGCCGTCTCCTGCGGGATGCCGGTGAG
>JBDSKH010000074.1:0-3147 GCA_039917005.1 Pseudolysinimonas sp. | reverse complement strand
GCGCCACCGACGATCGAGTTCCTCGAGGCGACCAAGGTCTTCAAGATCCGGACCGGCAGCTTCTCGTCGACCCAGTTCACTGCGGTCGACAAGGCCTCGTTCTCCGTGCCGAAGGGCGCCACGCTGGCTCTCGTGGGCGAGTCGGGCTCCGGCAAGTCGACCGCGGCGAAGATGCTGCTGGGGCTCGAGAAGCTGACCTCCGGCCGCATCCTGGTGGACGGCGCCGACGTCAGCACGATGCGGCGACCGCAATTGCAGGCTCTGCGAAGGCAGATGCAGCCCGTCTTCCAGGACCCCTACGGCTCGCTCGACCCGTTGCACAACATCGGCAACACGATCGGCGAGCCGCTGCGCGTGCACAAGGTGGGCGACCAGGCATCGCGCAAGGCGCGCGTGCTCGAGGTGCTCGACCAGGTGGCGCTGCCGTCCTCGCTCGCTACCCGCTACCCGAACGAGCTGTCGGGCGGTCAGCGCCAGCGCGTCGCCATCGCCCGTGCGATCGCGCTGAAGCCCAACATCCTGGTGCTCGACGAAGCGGTCTCGGCGCTCGACGTGCTCGTGCAGGCGCAGGTGCTCAATCTTCTCGCCGAGCTCCAGTCGGAGCTGGGCCTGACCTATCTCTTCATCACGCACGACCTCGCCGTGGTGCGCGTCATCGCCGACTTCGTCTGCGTCATGGAGAAGGGCAAAATCGTCGAGCAGGCGACCGTGGACGAGGTCTTCGAGAACCCGCGCGAGGAATACACGAAAGAACTGCTCGCTGCCATTCCCGGCGTGAACATCCCCCTGGCCGGTTAGGGGCGAGTGCCGGAGTGACGCTGCGAGCTGGATCGTCGGCGCTGGTTTTCGCGCTCGTGGCGGCCGCAGCCGCAATGCTCCTCGGGGATGCGCTGGTCCGTGGCTCCTGGGTGGCTGTAGCGCGCCTGGCCGGCCCGGCGCTCCTCGTCGTGTGGGCGGCCTGGATGCTGCTGGTGCGCCCCTCGATCCGCGTGCTGCGCGACCGTGCGGTCGTGGTGAACATCGGGCGGATCACCGAGGTCCCGTGGGTGCGGGTGATCGACATCCGCCGCCGACTCCAGCTGGTGCTCGACCTCGACGACGGCCGCTCGCTCGAAGCGTGGGGCAGCCCGTTCCCGCCGCGCGGCCTTGCCGGCCGCCGCGGGCAGACGACACAGGACGACCCGGCGGCGAGCGTCCTGCGCGCCGCCTGGCAGTCGGGGTTGGAGTCGGACGCGGATGCATCCGTCATCCGCCGGCCCGACCTGACAGCGCTCGCGCTCGGTGGTGTGGCGGCCGTCGCGGCGGCAGCCAGCCTCTGGGGAGCGGGGGCTGTGTCATGACCATCTACCTCATCCGCCGGATCATCAACTACGCGATCCTTACCGGCGTCGCGTCATCGCTCGCCTACGTGCTGGCGAGCATCGGGCTCAAGCCGGTCGCGGCCCTCGAGTCCCGGCACCCCCGGCCGCCTCAGTCGGTGATCGACATGAAGCTCGATCAGCTGGGCGCCAACCCGGACGACCCGTTGATCCAGCGCACCTGGGTCTGGTTCACGAATCTCTTCCATGGCGACCTCGGCATGACGGTCAACAACCATCACGTCACCGACCAGCTCGCCGTACGCGCGGGGGTGAGCCTGCAGCTGCTGCTGATCGGGTCGATCGTCGGTGCGATCGTCGGCGTCATCCTGGGCATCTGGGGAGCGGTAGCTCAGTACAAGGCCAGCGATCAGGTCGTGACCTTCGTCTCGTACCTGATCTTCGCGACGCCGACCTTCGTGCTGGCGATCCTGTCCATGATCGTCGCGACCCAGTTCAACCATTCGATCGGCACACAGCTGATCGTGTTCAGCGGGCAGGTCTCCGCCGATGCCCCATCCGACTTCTGGGGCAATTTCGCGGACAGGCTGTCGCACCTCTTCCTGCCAACGCTCGTCCTCATCCTGATCGGCGCTGCCGGGTACAGCCGCTATCAGCGCAATGCGATGCTCGATGTGCTCGGCGCCGACTACATCCGCACGGCTCGCTCCAAAGGCCTGACGCGGGGCAAGGCGCTCGTCCGTCACGGCGTGCGGGTGGCGCTCATCCCGATGTCCACCTTCTTCGCCTACAGCTTCGGCACCCTCATCGCCGGTGCCACCCTGCTCGAGCTGGTGTTCAGCTGGCACGGCATGGGCGAGCAGGCGATCCAGTCGATCCAGGCGCAGGACATCAACTCGGTCGCCGGGGCGACCCTCTTCGTGGCGGTCCTGATCCTCTGTTCGTCGACCTTGTCGGAAGTGCTGTACGCGGCCCTCGACCCGAGAGTGAGGCGATGATGTCTCTTTCCGACATCGACATCCTGAGCGAGGCCGAAAGCGGCTTCGGGACCGACGTCCCGGAGGATCCGCGGCCCGTCGGCAAGCGCCGCGGCTCGATCTCACGCTCGGGGCTGATCTGGCAGCGGCTGAAGGCGACGCCTCGCTTCTGGGTCGGCGGCGGCGTGCTCGTGCTCCTGGTGCTCTTCGCCACGGTCGGGCCGTTTCTGAGCCCCTACGAGATCACCGATCAGGATGTGTCGGCCTTCAATGCGGGACCGTCGATCGCTCACTGGTTCGGCACCGACACGCTCGGCCACGACATCCTCGTCCAGACGATGGTCGGACTGCAGAAATCACTGATCATCGGATTCGTCGCCGGGCCGCTGGCGACCGCGCTGGCCGCGATCGTCGGGGCGTTCGCCGGATACATCGGCGGGGCGACCGACAAGGTGATCTCGTGGTTCATCGACCTCATGCTGGTGCTGCCGACGTTCTTCATCCTGATCCTGCTCTACCCGTTCTTCAAGGGGAACTGGGTCATCATGATGTTCTTCCTCGCGTTCACCGGCTGGATGATCATGGCGCAGGTGGTGCGCTCGCAGACCCGCTCTCTGCGCGAGCGCGATTTCGTCAAGGCGGCGCGATACATGGGCTTCAATGCCTGGTCCGTCGTGACGCGCCACGTCATCCCGAACGTCGCGTCGCTTCTCATCATCGATGCGACCCTCGGTGTCGGGGCGATGATCCTTTCGGAGACCGCGCTCAGCTTCTTCGGGTTCGGCGTCCAGCCCCCCGATGTGTCGCTCGGCACGCTGCTCGAGAACGGGCAGTCGGCCGCGACCACCCGC
>JBDSKH010000073.1:0-5408 GCA_039917005.1 Pseudolysinimonas sp. | reverse complement strand
CGGGCTCGTCCTGTTCTGAATCGAAGCTGGCCCGGACGCTGCGGGCGTCGATCACCGAGATGATGGCATCGAAGATCTGCAGCCCCAGGACGACGGACCCGACGAACAGGGCGATCGTGAGCAGAGCTTCCAGATCGAGGTCGAGGCTGAGATCCTGCACGCGTTCAGGCTAGCTTGCCCTCTTTCAGCTTCCTGGTGATGCCGATGCTCACGATCGCCGCCACGACGCACAGCCCCGCAGCCCCGAACCAGGCCCAGGTGTACTCCCCCGTCACATCCCGGAGCACGCCCGCACCGATGGCCGCGAGCGACGCGCCGATCTGGTGCGACGCGAACACCCAGCCGTAGACGACCGACCCGTCCGCCCCGAAGACCTCGCGGCAGAGCGCCGCGGTCGGAGGCACCGTGGCCACCCAATCGAGCCCGTAGATCACCACGAACAGGATGATCGGCGGCTGCACCGTCGCACTCAGGAGGAACGGCAGGATGAGCAGCGACACCCCGCGCCCGGCGTTGTAGATCGCGAGCAGGATGCGGGGGTTGACCCGGTCGGTGAGGAACCCGGAAGCGATGGTGCCGACGACGTCGAAGATTCCGACGACGGCGAGCAGCCCCGCTGCGGTCGTCTCGGGCAGCCCGTGGTCGTGCGCGCTCGGGATGAAGTGGGTGCCGATCAGGCCGTTCGTGGTCGCCCCGCAGATGGCGAACCCCGCGACCAGCGCCCAGAACGTGCGCACCTTCGCCGCGCGGCGCAGCACCTGAAGTGCGCGCAGCGCGGGGTTCACCGGGCTGCGCGGCGGCGGCACCGGGACTGCGTCGGCAGGCGACCCGAACGGGGTCATCCCGAGGTCGGCGGGCGAGTTGCGCAGGAAGATGGCCGTGACCGGCACGACGGCGAGCGCGATTCCGGCGACGATCGGCAGGAAGATCAGCTGACCGGTAGCGCTGCCCGCCGTGAGCACACCGGTGATGAGTCCCTTGCGCCGGAGGAACCAGCGGTCGGCGATCATCGCGGCGAACACGAGGGCCATCGACCCCGTGCCCAGGCCGATCAGGACTCCCCAGGTGAGCACCAACATCCAGGATTCGGTGACGAAGATGCTCAGCGCGGCGCCGGCGGCGATCCCCAGAAGCGCGAATGTCACGACCTTGCGGATACCGAAGCGGTCCATGAGGGCTGCCGCGAACGGGGCGGTCAGCCCGTACAGCAGGATGTTGACGCCGATCGCGATGGAGAGCTCGCTGCGGGTCCACCCGAACTCGTCCTCGAGCGGCAGGATGAGCGCGCTCGGTGCGCTGCGGAATCCGGCCGCACCGACCAGCGCGAGGAACGCGACAGCGGCGACGATCCAGGCGGGGTGGATGCGGCGGGTGCGTGTCGCCGCCGTGGTCACTCGGGCGGCACCTGGCCCACGACCGTGAACAGGCACACGGCGACCATGAGGCCGGCGAATCCGGTCAGCGCCAGCCGGAGCTTCGGCTGGAACGTCTGCTCGACGCGCGCGGTCAGCTCATCGGGGACGGGTGCGCCTGCGCCGATGGCGGCGCCCCATTCGAGCAGCAGCGCCTCTGCTTCGGTGACGTGCGGGGCTTTCGGGTCGTCCCCGGAGGCGGTCAGCTGAGCCGAGAAGAAGGCCACCGGGTAGGGCGCTCCGTACGCGCGGCTGATCGCGAGGGCGAACAGATCGACGGCGCGCTCCCCCAGGTAGGGAACCACCTCATCCCGCGCCGTGAACCAGCCGAGGTAGGCGTCGAAGAGCGACGCGGAGCCGAGCAGCGTGCGGTCGAAGTTCGAGATCGGCCCGGGGTGCGCGGCCTGGAACGCGGCCGCAGCACGCGCCGCCTCCGGGCTGAACTCGTCGTCGCTCGGAAACGGCAGGAAACCCATGGGCCCAGCCTATGGCGCTGGTCGGCTCGCTACGTTGGCTTGCTACGCAGCAGCCCGGACATCGTCGCGGGTGATACCCCGGACGCCGTCGAAGACACCGGCTCGGATGGCCTGGAAGACCTCGACCGCGGCCTGCGCGAGGCGGCCGTGGCTGCCGAGCACGCTGCGGCGCGCCTGTGGCTCATCGTGGATCGCGAACACGCCGCCCTGGTCGACGACGCGAGCACCGAGGGACTTCGCCCATGCCGCCGTCATCTCCTGCACCAGGGAATCGGTCGACACGACGCGGATCTCGTCGCCGCGCCCGAACGGGCGGGTGCGGACCAAGGCGCGTGCGATCAGGCCGGCACCCAGGTAGCTGACCACCTGGTCGTCGGTCACCCACGACGGGACGCCGAGGACGTCATCCTGATCCATGAGGAGCAGCTCGCCGAGCTCGGCGTTCGCGGCCGGCTCGCTGCCCGGAACGGGAAGATCACGCCATGCCACGCGGTCGCGCGGGGCGAAACCGTTCGTGTCCGGACCGGCGGCGTCGACGATGCCCACGACGAATCCGCGCCCGCGCTGGGTGGGTCGCAGACGCAGACGGCCTGCGGTGGGGCGCGGCACCGGCAGCCGCATGCTCTGCATCGGGTTCTGCACGTTCGGGGTATGCACGTTCTGGGTATTCACGGTCTTTGTCATCTCGGTGGTGTTCATTCAGTGAATGAAACGGCCGGGATGGGGTGGCTATTCCCGCGAAATCAGGGTGAGAAGACCTTCCCAGGGTTCAGGATTCCGGCGGGATCGAAGACCGCCTTCAGCCGGCGCTGCAGTTCGTACGAGTCGTCGCCCAGCTCATCCCGCAGCCACCGTCGTTTGAGCAGGCCGACCCCGTGCTCGCCCGTCAGGGTGCCGCCGAGGCGCAGGCAGTCCAGGAACAGCTCGTCGGCCGCCGCCCAGACGTGATCGGGTACCTCGAGGTGCCCGTACCCGTCGGTGGGCGCGTCGAAGACGAAATTCGGGTGCAGGTTGCCGTCGCCTGCGTGCGCGACGGTCGGGATCGAGATGCCGTACTTCTTCTCGATCCGCTCGATCGACTCGAACATTGCCGGCAGGGTGCTGCGAGGCACGGCGACGTCTTCGATGAGCACGGTGCCGAGCTTCTCCATGGCCGGGTGGAACTGCCGTCGGATCGCGAAGAGGCGCTCGCCCTCGTCGCGATCGAGGGTCGTCTCCACCTCGCCGCCGAGGGAGCGGATCACGGTCGCGATATCCGATGCCTCCTTCTCGGCACCCGACCCGTCGGTCTGCACGATCAGCTGAGCCCCGCGGCCCCCGAGGTCCAGGTCCAGGTAGGCGCCGATGCCCGCGAGTGCGGTGGCGTCGAGCAGTTCCATGATCGCGGGGCGGATGCCGGATGACACGATCGCGGCGGCCGCGCGGGCGGCCTGCTCGACGCTGGGGAACGAGGCGCTCAGGGTCGCCACCGGTCCGGTCTGCAACTGCCGCAGCTTGAGGGTCGCCTCGACGATGACGCCGAGCGTTCCCTCAGAGCCGACCATGAGGGCCGTGAGGTCGTAGCCCGTGACCCCCTTCACCGTGCGGCGCCCGAGCGACAGCAGGCGGCCGTCGGCGAGCACGATCTTCATTCCCAGCACGGCGTCGCGCGTGACCCCGTATTTGACGCAGAGCAGCCCGCCGGCGTTCGTGGCGATGTTGCCGCCGATCGTCGAGATCGCGCGGCTCGCGGGGTCGGGCGCGTACCAGAGGCCACGCGGTGCGAGGGCGGTGTTCAGGTCGGCGTTGATGATGCCGGGCTCGACGACGGCGAGCTCGTCGTCGACGGACACCTCGAGGATGCGGTTCATGAGCAGCGTGGACAGCACGATCTCGCCGCGGTCGGCGATGGCGCCGCCTGCCACACCGGTACCGGCCCCGCGCGGGACGACGGGGATGCCGTGCTCCGTCGCGAAGCGCAGAGTGCGCTGCACGTCGTCGATCGTGCGTGCCTCGACGACGGCGAGCGGCGTCCCGGCGGAGAGCTGTCCCGACTTGTCCGCGCGCATGGCCTGCAGCACGGCCGGGTCGAGGTTGACGACGTCGCCGAGAAGGGCGCGAAGTGCCTCCTGGACCCGCACCTCGCGAGCATCGACGCCCGCCGGGACCTCCGTCGTCATGCTGTCGAGGCTACCCGCTGCCCCAGGCCCGGTCGGTCGCAGGTGCGTGTCCGAATCCCGCTAGGCAATGTCGGCGCCGGATGCGATGGTGGGGTCGTGGAGCTGTTCGATCAGAGATACGAGGCCCTGTCGTCGCGCGACTCCCGCTTCGACGGGCAGTTCATCGCCGGCGTCACGACCACCGGCATCTACTGCCGGCCGAGCTGCCCGGCCATCACGCCCAAGCGCGGCAACGTCCGCTTCTTCCGCACGGCGGCGGCCGCCCACGATGCCGGGCTGCGTGCCTGCAGGCGCTGCCAGCCCGATGCCGTGCCGGGTTCGCCGGACTGGAATCTGCGTGACGACCTCGCCTCGCGTGCCATGCGGCTCGTGCAGGACGGTGTCGTCGAGCGCGAGGGCATCGACGGCCTCGCGCGTCGGCTGGGATACACGGCCCGGCACGTCTCGCGCGTGCTGCAGGCCGAACTCGGTGCCGGACCGCTCGCGCTCGCCCGCGCCAACCGCGCGCAGACGGCGCGATCGCTGCTCGCCGCGACAGACCTCCCGATCTCCGACATCGCCTACGCGGCGGGTTTCGGCAGCCTGCGACAGTTCAACGACACGGTCGCCGCGGTCTATCGAGCCACGCCCTCGGAGCTGCGCTCGATCGCGCGCCGCGGGGTTCGAGGTCATGGGCCGGTGCTCGGGGGCGGTCCTGCCGCTATTGGTGCCGCCCAGGGTGTGCCGCGGGATCCGATGAACGCGGAGGGCGGCGCGCTCACGCTGCGACTCCCCGCACGGGCACCGTTCGATTCGACGGGTCTGTTCCGGTTCTTCGCCAGTCACGCCATCACGGGACTCGAGCAGGGCGATGACACCTCATATCAACGCGCGCTGATGCTTCCCGGCGGACGTGCCGAGATCTCCGTCTCGCCCGACCTCGATCGTCCGGGTGTACTGGTCTCGGCGCGCCTGACGGCCCTTGCCGATGTGCCGGCTCTCGTCGCCCGCGTGCGGCGCATGTTCGATCTGGACGCCGATTCGGTCGCCATCGACACCGCGCTCTCGCGCGACCCTGTTCTCGCGCCTCTCGTCGCGGCGGTTCCCGGAATCCGCATCGCCGGCACCGTCGACGGCGAGGAAGCACTCTTCCGCACCCTCATCGGCCAGCAGATCTCGGTTGCGGCGGCACGCACCGTGCTCGGCCGCCTGGTCGCCGACCTCGGCACCTATGCCGACGGCGAGGCGGCAGCGATGCGATTTCCCACGGCTGCGGTTATCGCCGAGCACGGAGCCGAGGTGCTCCGCGGTCCGGCGAGCCGCATCGCGAGCATCCTGCGGGCGGCGGATGCGGTGGCGAGCGGCGAGCTGCGCCTCGATGT
>JBDSKH010000072.1:0-4378 GCA_039917005.1 Pseudolysinimonas sp. | reverse complement strand
GAGCTCGTCGAGGGCCTCGGTGAGCGTGCCGCCGGCCTCGGTGGTGCCCTCGAAGATCGAATAGGCGGGCCTGCCCTGGCCCTTGCGCACGTGGACGTCGACCAACGTCGTGTCGAGCGCCGGGTGGTATTCGGCGCCGGGTTCGCCGGCGACGCAGTGGCGCGGCCAGGTCACCACGAAGTCGGGAGCGGCGTCGGTGGCGAAGTGGCCGCCGTTGTCGTTGTCGCCATCGTGCCAGTCGCGCGATGCGAACACGACGTCGTAGTCGTCGGGATGGGCGCGCAGGTAGTCGGTGATGCCGGCGGCCACCGCCGCGCCTCCCTCGACGCCGAGCGCGCCGCCCTCGGTGAAGTCCCGTTGCACGTCGATGACGAAGAGAGCGCGGGTCATTGCCGTCCTAGAAGTTCGCGAGGTTGTCGCCGCAGTTGTACACCCCGGTCGTGAGGGTGTCGAGCGCTTCTTTGGCGTTGTCCTTGATGCCGTCGCCGACCGCGTAGAACGCGAAGGTCAGACGCGTGCCGTCCGCGGCATCCACGAAACCGGACAGCGTGTACGCGGTGTCGATCCAGCCGGTCTTGGCCGTCACCTTGCCGCGCGCCACCGCGTTGGCGCCCGAGAAGCGGCCCGCGAGCGTGCCGGACTTGCCGGCGACCGGCAGCGCGTCGCGCACGATGTCGAGGTTGTCGGTGCCGTCGGAGACGCGGCGCATGAACGACGCCATGATGGTCGCGGGAACCGCGTTGGCCTCGCTGAGACCCGACCCGTCTTTGATCACCACGCTGGTGACCGTTGCGGGGTCATCGGGCCAGAGTGCGCTCGGGATCGCCTGCTGCAGCGAGGCGGCGCTGCCACCGAGATCGGATTCCTTCGACACGATGCGGGCGAGCATCTCGGCGAGGGTGTTGTCGCTGTTGAGCAGCATCTGCTTGATCAGGACCCGGAGCGGCTGAGATCGGACCTCTGCGAGCTGCGCGCCGCCGGACATTGTGCCGGTCGTGACCGTCACGTTGCTGGCCACCTGGTTGCTGTTGTCGGCGGATTCGAGGGCATCCAGGAACAGGTTGCCCGCCCGGCCGATCGGGTCGGTGCTGCGCGGCGAAGTCTGCTTGGTGGGATCGGCCCGATCGCCGTCGACCTGAAGCGCGGTGACCTCGGAGTGGTACCCGATCGTCTGCTCCGTGCGCTTCCAGGTCGCATCCCATTTGTCCGAGGCGTTCCAGTAGCTCGCATCGAGGACGAGGGTCGTGATCTGCTGACCCGGGTTGGTCGATGCGTAGGCTGCCAGGGCCGCCGAGGCGAGGGAGCTGAGCTTGGGACCGCCGGTATAGACGCTCTCTGTTCCCGCGGGCATCGCGCTCAGGGTCGGGTCGCCGTAGCCGACGAGCACGATAGTGCCGGGGGCGCTGCCCGTGAAGACCCGTGTGGGGATCTGGAAATCGGCACCCAGCACGGCGATCGCGGCTGACGCCGTGAGCACCTTGAGCACGCTGCCGGTTCTGGCCGGTGATGTGCCGTTGATCGCGAAGAGCTCTTCGCCGGTGTCGACGCGCTGCACGGACCCGTAGGCGGACATCAGGCGCGGGTCGGCGGCGAGCGCACTGACGGAGCAGGTTCGGAGCCTCGCCGAAAGGGCGTCGCCCGTCGGCTGGGGCCGGGGGGCGAGTTGCGACGCCTCGGGCGTGGGGTTCGCCTGCGGAGTGGATCCATACGCGATGCCGGCGAAGACCGCACCGGTGCCGAGCAGCACGAAGACGACGGCGAGCGTCGAGAACAGCCACGCGGTGGGATGTTTGCGGATCGCCGCGAGGATTCCCCCCTTGGGGGCGACGGGGTTGCCGTTCTCGTCGACGACGGGCGCCACATCGGCACCCGGCTTCTGCGGCTTCTCGCGGGGCGCGCGACGGGGCTTCGGTCCCTCGGCCTGCCGCGCAGAGCGGCGCGAAGGAGTCTGCTCGTCGGTCACCCAGCCATGATAGGCGACGTTTCCAGGACGCCTCCTGGGCGGTGGCTCAGCCCTCTGAGGGGTACTGGAGCCCGATCTGCGAGCGGATCTCGTCGAGGCTCGCCATGATCGCAACGGATTCCGAGGGCGGCAGGATCTCGCCCTCGAGCGCCCCCGACGCCACGATCCGCTCGAGCTCGGCGGCCTGGAACTGCATCCCGCGGCCGGCAGTGCGGCCGTCGAACTCCTCGATCACGTTGTCGTCGGGGTCGTGGACGCGCATGATCGTCGGGGTGTACCAGACGGAATCGATCTGCACCCGGGCCTCGGTACCGATGACGACCGCGGTGTTGGGACCCTTGGCATCCGACGCGGTGTGGATGACGGCCTGCTGGCCGTCGGCGTAGCCGAACAGGATGGCGGTCTGCCGATCGACCCCGGTCGGGGTCGGCGACGAGATCGCCCGGATGGTGGTGGGCGCGCCGAAGACGTCCCACGCGAACGAGACCGGGTAGATGCCGAGATCGAGCAAGGCCCCGCCGCCCAGCGCCGGATCCTGTATCCGGTGGGAGGGATCCTGGGAGAGCTTCTGGTTGTGGTCCGCGATCACGGTGCGCACGTCGCCGAGGGTGCCGGCGGCGATGATCTCGCGCAGGCGGATCATGTGCGGCAGCCAGCGCGTCCACATCGCCTCGAGCACGACGAGACCGCGATCGCGTGCGAGGTCGGCGACGGCCTGCGCCTCGGCCGCATTGATCGTGTACGGCTTCTCGAGCAGAACGTGCTTGCCCGCGTTCAAGGCCAGCGTGGCGTCGGCGACGTGCGACGGGTGAGGGGTGGCCACGTAGATGACGTCGACGTCGGGATCGGCGACGAGTGCCTCATAGCTCCCGTGCGCGACCGGGATGCCGAACTCCGTCGCGTAGGCGTCGGCCTTCGCCTGGGTACGCGATCCGACGGCCGTCACGGGCGACCCGTTGACGGCGAGATCCGCGGTCATCTGCCCTGCGATCCAGCCGGTCCCGAGGATGCCCCACCGCAGGTTGTCGCTCATGCGCCAACCCTAGGGCGAGGCGAACGACCGGGCGCGCGGGCTGAGAGCCGCGCGCCCGGAAGATCAGGTCAGCAGCCGTCCCAGCGTGCCGCGCCGCGGGTGAACGCGTAGGGCTCGTCGGGGACGCCGCCGTGGGTCATCGCGAAGTAGACGCAGACGCCCGAGGTGAGCCCGGTCTCGCCCGGCCGGTAGAGCGACGCGCGGTGATGGACGGAGTCCCACCACTTCTGGGCGAACGTCGCGCTCGAGTTGTTCATCCCCCCGGCGAGGTTGCCGTCGCAGCCGACCGAGGGAAGCCCGTCGCTGCGGACGCTGCCCATGTGGCCCCACGCGCTCGCGATGTCGGTGCTCGGGTCCTCGGCGATCCAGAACAGGCGCTGCTCCATGCACGAGTCGTAGCGGAAGTTGGCGAGCGGCACCGCCGGCAGGCAGTTCCCGACGCGGATCGCGTTGAAGGTGAGGGCGAACTGGGCGAGGTCGTCAGTGGTCGTGCCTCCGACGCCGCCGGGCGAGACGGCGCCCGGTGCCGTGCTGACGGGACTTCCGGAGGCGTTCTGCGGGCATCCCGGCGCGGCGGGAGCGGGCGGCGGAGGCGGAGGCGGCGGAGGTGGCGGGACCGCGCCGGTCTTCGCCGGCGGCGGGATGATCACCGGGGCTTGCGCCTCGTGCGCGGCACCGCGGTCGGCCGGGGCAGGAGAGTTCCGCAGCGAGACGCTCTCTGCCCGCGTCACGACGACGGGCGACATCGCGGGGGGGCCGGGGTCGACGGGCGCAGCGGAAGCGAGCATGCCACCGAGGGGAAGGGCGAGTGCCAGCGAAGTGACGCCGACGATGCCCCACACCAGCGTTCGCTTGGCGGCCACGCGATCCCCCAGATCAAGACGGCACTACCGCCGTGCTCGAAAAATAGCCCGATCACGGGGGTGGATCAACCGAAACCGGGCGTATGCCCCCGGACTGGGGGTGGGCCCGGCGGCGTTCGACCGCGTGCTGGGTGGCCTGGGCTAGTCCGCGCCGGGCGGATACGCTCGTCGCATGAGCACCGCGTCGCCGCGTCTCACGCGCGTGCGCGCCTGGGTCGGCACCATCGTGTTCCTGTTCCTCGCGCCGGGCATAGTGGCGGGGCTCATCCCCTGGCTCATCACCGGCTGGCGGGTGCCCGAGTGGGGCGCATGGATGTGGCCGGTCGCCATCGTCTCCGGTGCCCTCATCCTCGGCGGCCTGATCGTGCTGCTCGACGCCTTCGTGCGCTTCGCCCGCGCCGACGGCACGCCCGCTCCCCCGGCTCCGACCGCGCACCTGGTCGTCGTCGGCCCGTACCGCTTCGTGCGCAACCCGATGTACCTGGCCGTGCTCGCCATCATCCTGGGTCAGGCACTGCT
>JBDSKH010000071.1:0-20485 GCA_039917005.1 Pseudolysinimonas sp. | reverse complement strand
GACTTCATCATCGCCGGCCAGGGCCTGGACCGTGGGCGGATCGACACCTAGAGCCCTGATCACCGTCGCCCTCGCCGTCCTCGCGGTGGCGGGCGTCACGGCGCTGGTGTTCCTGGTCCGGGCCGGCGGCGATCCGGCAGGCGCGGCGACCTGGCCGATCACCTGGGAGCTGCGGTCGAGCGACAACGGCCCGCTATTCCAGTTCATGCAGGATGTGGTGGCCGGCCGCACGCTCGACTGGAGCTTCTCGCCCCAGGTCTTCGTCTTCCCCGAGTTGCCGATCAGCGCCCTCGCCTTCGCGATCACCGGCGGATCGATCTACGGCTACTACCTCGTCGTCGCGATGCTCAATGCGGTGCTGATGTTCCTCGCGCTCCTGGCGCTCTTGCGGGTGCTCTGGCGCGGCGAGCCCATCGGCACGGGCGTGCTGCGGGCCTTTGTCTCCATGGTGCCGCTGCTGGTCCTGCCGCTCGTCGGCACGTCGTGGATCTTCTCGTTCCACCTGGCGCCGACCTACTACATCGGGATGTACCTCGCGCTCGTCGCGGCACCCGTGATGCTTCTCACCGAATCGCAGGCCGTGCGCATCGCGATGGGCGTCGCGCTGGCACTGACCATCGCATCCAACCCCCTCACTCTCCTCTTCGCCGCACCCGGCCTCGTCACGGTCTTCGTGCTCGGGATGCGGCGGTCGGGCTGGCGCGCCATGCGTCGACCCCTCGTGTGGGCGGCCGGGCTGCTCCTGACCGCCGGGCTGTTGCGTCTGGTCTTCTCGCCGCTCCAGGGCACGTCGCCGTTGACCTACGTGGATCTCGGGGTCTTCCAGGGCCGGCTCGCGGCGATCGGGCCGTACTTCTCCTTCCAGGCACGGGATCCGGCGGCGGCAGTGATCCTCGTGCTCGGGATCGCTCTGGCGGTGGTGTGCCTGGCGGCGGCGGTCGCTGCGGTGATCGCATTCGCTCGTGAGAAGGGTCGCCCCGCCGACCGACGGTTGCTCGCGGTCGTCTTCCTCGGCTCCGTTCCGCTCGGGGGGCTCGCCGCCACGTTCGTCGCGTTGATCACGCATTACTACTATTTCTGGCCGGTAATGATCCTGCCGTTCGCGCTGGTGCTGCTCGCCCTTCCGCGGGTCGCCGTGCCCGCCGCCCTGGCCCCCGGATCAGCGATCCTCCTCGCCGTCGCGGTGGCGACGGGCGGGCTGACGAATCTCGGCGAGAGTCAGTACGACGGCTATCGGACGGCCGAGACCCGTTGCATCGATGCGGCACTGCCTCCGGGAGTCGTCCTCGGCTACGCGACCTTCTCGGACGCCCGCCGCCTCGCGCTCACGTCGAAGACGCCGTTCCGGCTGATCCAGGTGGATCCGGCCGGCACGCCGACGTACTGGCTGACGAATCGTGCGTACGCGCGCTCGGAGGGCGGGCAGTTCTTCTACCTCAACGAATCGGGGGATGAGCTGACGATCGATCCGGCATTCCTGCGCGCGGAATTCGGGGAGCCGGACAGCGTCGTCTCGTGCTCCGCCGGTCAGGAAGTCTGGATCTACACGGACGACGCGAAGGGCGATCGCATCGAACGGTTCTATGCCACCGATCGCTGATCAGATCGACGCCGGGACCGCCTACGAGCCGCTAGAGCCCGCGACCGATCGAGCCGACCACGGCATCCATCGGCGTTCCAGACGCGTCACGCTTTGCGCCGACGTCGGGGAGCGTGCGCAGCGAGCCGTCGGCACCCACCGCGAGCGCCGGTGACGGGCCGACCCAGGCGAGCGCGAGACTGTCTTCGCCCTTGAGGAAGGTGTGCGCCCTGACGCCACCTGTGGCGCGGCCTTTGCCGGGGAATTCGCTGAACCGCGAGACCTTCGCCCGGCCGGGATCGGCGCCCGCCAGCGTCTCGGCAGGAGTCGAGATCGTTGCGACAACGACGTCCGAGCCCGGATCGACGGCCGTGAAGAAGATCGCCCGGGCCTTCGCTCCGATGTTGATGCCGGCCATTCCGCCTGCCGCGACACCCTGCGGCCGCACCTGGGCGGCACCGAAGTGCAGCAGCTGCGCGTCGGAGGTGACGAACACCAGATGCTCGGCGTCGGGACCCTGCGCGACTCCTACGACCTCGTCGCCGGGTTTGAGTGCCACGAGCTCGAATTCGGGTCGCGCGGGGTAGCCGCCGGGAGAGACGCGCTTCACGACGCCCTGCGCCGTGCCGAGCGCGATCGGCAGTTCGGAGTCGAGCGAAACGAGTCCGAGCACGAGCTCCTTCTTGTCGGTGATGCCGAGGTAGTCGGCCATGCGCGCCCCGGCGGCGAGCTGCACCGAGTTCGCCGGGACCGACGGCAGATCGACGGGGGTGAAGCGCAGCAGCCGCCCGCGAGAAGTCACAGCGCCCAGCTCGCCGCGGGTGGTGCCCGCGACGCTCGACAGGATCGCATCGTGGCGGTTGCGCCGGGTGCTGCGCACGGGGGCTTCGGCACCATCGGGCAGGTCGACGCGGACCGCGCGCCCGGTGGTCGACAGCAGGACGATCGTCGGCACGTCGGCGATTTCGAGCGATGGCCCGGATGCCGCGGCGGCTTTGCGGGCGCCCGGCGTCGACGCGATCGAGGCTCGCGCCTCGGTCAGCAGCGTGCGCCGCGGGGTGCCGAATCGTTCCGCCACCTCGTCGAGCTCCTCGCCCACCTGCACCCGCACGCGTGCCGGGTCGCCGAGCAGCATCTCGAGCTCGGCGATCTCGGCCTGCAGCTTGTCACGCTCGTTCTCGAGTTCGATGCGGCTGAACTTCGTGAGCCGGCGCAGCTGCAGCTCGAGGATGTAGTCGGCCTGCAGCGTGCTGAGGTCGAAGACATCGATGAGCCGCGCCCGCGCCTGGGCGGCGTCGTCGCTGGCGCGGATCACCTGGATGACCTCGTCGATGTCGAGGATGGCGATGAGCAGCCCGAGCACGAGGTGCAGCCGCTCCTGCCGCCGTGTCAGGCGGTATCGGCTTCGTCGAGTGACAACGCTTATGCGGTGGTCGAGATAGACCCGCAGCAACTCGCGCAATCCCAGCGTCTGGGGCACGCCGCCGACGAGGGCGACGTTGTTGATCGAGAACCCGTCTTCGAGCGGCGTCAGGCGGTAGAGCTGCTCGAGGACGGCGTCGGGGCTGAACCCGGTCTTGATGCCGATGACGAGGCGCAGCCCGTGCTTGCGGTCGGTGAGGTCGGTCACGTCGGAGATGCCGGTGATCTTCTTCGCGTTGACCCCGTCTTTGATCTTCTCGATGACCTTCTCCGGCCCGACCAGGTAGGGCAGCTCTGTCACCACGAGCCCGGTGCGGCGCGCGGAGAGCTGCTCTACCGTGACCTTCGCGCGGGTCTTGAACGAGCCGCGACCGGTCGCGTAGGCGTCTTTGATGCCGTCGAGGCCGACGATCGTTCCGCCGGTCGGGAGATCGGGACCGGGGACGTACGCCATCAGCTCGTCGAGGACGGCATCCGGGTTCTCGAGCAGGTGCCGGGCGGCAGCCGCGACCTCGATGAGGTTGTGCGGCGCCATGTTGGTCGCCATGCCCACCGCGATGCCGGCGGCGCCGTTGACGAGAAGGTTCGGGTAGGCGGCGGGCAGCACCTCGGGCTGGGTCAGCTGATTGTCGTAGTTCGGCACGAAGTCGACGACGTCTTCGTCGAGCCCGTCGGTCATCGCCATGGCGGCCGCCTGCAGGCGCGCCTCGGTGTAGCGGGCGGCGGCGGGACCGTCGTCGAGCGAGCCGAAGTTGCCGTGGCCGTCGATGAGCGGCACGCGCATCGTGAAGTCCTGCGATAACCGCACGAGCGCGTCGTAGATCGCCGTGTCGCCGTGCGGGTGCAGGCGCCCCATCACATCGCCGACGACGCGCGCGCTCTTGACATGCCCACGGTCGGGACGGAGCCCCATCTCGCTCATCTGGAACAGGATGCGACGCTGCACCGGCTTGAGACCGTCGCGAGCGTCGGGGAGGGCACGCGAATAGATGACGGAATACGCGTACTCGAGGAACGAGCCCTGCATCTCGGCCGAGACATCGATGTCGTCGATTCGCTCGCCGGAGGCGGGGCCGGAAGCAGGGCCGCCGCTGTCAGGAAGGGAGGGAGATTCTGGGGGAGTCATAGGATCGTGGGCAATGTTACCGGCGGCGAAATCCCATCGGTTCAGCCTTGCCGATGTCCTGCCGAATTGCCTCGAGGCGCTCGCGGGGAGGAGCGGTCGGCTGGGCCTCATGCCGGTCACGCACGCCGTCGTGCTGCTCGCCGACGGGCTCGGGCGAACCGCTCTCGAGGCGCATCGCGGGCATGCACGCGTGATGGCATCCCGGCTCGATCTCGACCCGGTGATCTCGGCGGGCTTCCCGACCACGACGGCGTCGGCCCTGGCGAGCCTGACCACCGGGCTGGCGCCGGGGGAGCACGGCATGGTCGGGTACCGGGTCCTCGATCCCGAGCACGACACGGTCGTCAGCCAGCTCAGCGGACTCGAGGATCTCGGTCCCGAGGTGTGGCAGCGCCGACCGACCCTGTTCGAGACCTCGAAGGCGGACGGCATCCGGGCGGTCGCGATCGGGTCGCCGCGCCACCGTGAGTCGGGATTCACGGCAGCGGTCCTCCGCGGTGCCGACTATCACGGCGCCGCGACGACGGCCGAGCGTTTCGCCCGCGCGCGCCATGAGCTGGCGGCGCCGGGTCCTGCGCTCGTCTACCTCTATGTCTCGGAACTCGACGTCGAGGCTCACGCGCACGGCCTCACGTCGCCCCGCTGGATCGCCGCGCTCGAAGAACTCGACGCCGAGGTCGGGCGTCTGGCCGAGTCGCTCGGGCCGCGGCAGGGACTGCTCGTGACCGCCGACCATGGCATGGTCGACGTCCCGGCGTCAGCGCAGGTCATCATCCCGCCCGAGCTCCTGCAGGGAGTGCGTCACATCGCCGGCGAGCCCCGTTGCCTGCAGCTGCACCTGGAGCCGGGCATCGATCCGGATGCGGTGGCCACGCTGTGGAGGGAACGCGAGGGAGCCCGTGCCTGGGTCGCGACCCGCGACGAGGCGATCGCCGCCGGCTGGTTCGGACCGGTGGATCCCGTCGTGCGCCCGCGCATCGGCGACGTGCTGGTCGCGGCGCGCAAGCGTTTCGCCTTCTACGCCGATCCGGATGACACCGCGCGACGCATGATCGGCCAGCACGGGTCGCTCACGAACGATGAGACGGCGATCCCGTTGCTGCGTTTCGGCGCGTTTGCCGGTTGAGTAGCACGCAGCGCGTGTCGAAGTCCGGCGTCAGTCCTCGTCGGTGCGCGCGCCGAAGACGATCTCGTCCCAGCTCGGCATCGATGCCCGGCCCTTGCGGCCACCGCGGGTGAGGGCCGTCGGCCCGGTGCCGGTCGAGCCCGCCGACGGCGTTCCCGCCGAGCCCATCGGGGCGTCGCCAGGCTCGTCGAACGGCACGTCGATCAGCCGCACGGCGCCGGTCGACGGGTGCGCGGCGATCGGGTCCTCGTGCTCGGGATCCATCGGGTCACGCTCGCCGCGCCGGCGGCGCAGCGCCTCGAGCAGGTCGGCTGTCTGATTGGTGGGCTTGCGCGGCGGCGTGTCATCGATCGCGTCGGCGGCGCCGATCCGGCCGTGGATGACGGGTTCGAGCAGCGGACCGGTCTCGCCGCCGTCGTCGCCGACGGTGAAGGCGCCACTGTCGAATCGGCTCGCCTCGGGGTCTTCGACGGCCACGGCGCGCAAGCGCGGGACCAGGTTCTGGGGCAGCTCGCCCTGCTGCGAGAGCGAGACGGCCTCGGGGTTCAAGGGAGAAAGGGCGGACTTCTTGGGTTCGAAGCTCCATCGGGCGTCGCGATCGATCTGCTCGGTCACGAAGGTCAGCTTCACGATCCAGGAGCCGCCCTCCTCTTTCCAGCTCGCCCAGCGCTCATTCAGTGCGCCGGCGTCCACCAGTCGCCGCCGGATGACGCCGCCGAAGGTCGCACCGCCTGCGAGCGGGTCGAGCTCCATAGCGGTGTGCACGGGGACGTTGAGGGCCGACTGGATCACGAATTCGCGTTCCGCGAGCACGGGGCCTTCGAATCGCTGCACGTAATCGAGCGGGGCGCCGGTGACGGCGGAGACGTCTTCCGCCGACATCCCGGCCCTGATGTGGGTCTGGATCTCGCGCGGCGACAGCTTGCGGCTCTCGCCCAGTTCCACGGAGGACTGCCGCAGCCGGGACTGCAATACGTCGTCGACGGCGACGCGGTAACGCGCGCCCTCGTCGGAGGCGACGAGGAGGGCGCCCTCCTCGACTCCGATGACCTTCAGCTCTTGCATTGCCGAACGACCTCCCGGCGTCACGATTCCCGCCCAGGATCGCACGACCCAGTGCCGAAACCGGGGAATAACGCGGGCGCGCCGTGAGTTGTCCGGGAAGCAGCGAGGAGCAGTCCTCATGGGTTTGCGAAGCGCGACCGCATGATGCACACTGTGTCCGCCGCGAACCACACCGCAGCAACGAGAAATGGACGGGAATGGCTACCGACTACGACGCACCGAGGAAGACCGACGAGGACACCGAGTCGATCCAAGCCCTCCAGGAGCGTGTCCCTGACAAGTTGTCGGGCGTCGTCGATGTCGAGGACGCAGACAACCCGGGCAGCTTCGAGCTGGCCGGGCAGGATCTGGCCGATCTCGACCTGGATGTGGTGGTGCTTCCCGCGCAGGAGGACGAGTTCACCTGCACCAACTGCTTCCTCGTGAAGCACCAGTCGCAGTTCGACCACGACACGAAGCTCGGGCCCGTGTGCCATGAGTGTTCGCTCTAGAGCGAACACGCCAACAGGCACAGCTGCTCTCTGTTAGGGGTTCAGCGTCGCCGCCAGGCGGCTCGGGTTCCTGCTGGAAACCAGCCAATAGGGCGTGGGATCCTGGGGATCGTCGATCTCGATCCTGACCACGCCGGGAAGCCATCCGCGTAGGAGCAGCCACGCGCGCGCATCCAGTCGAACGCCCCGCTCTGCCGTGGCATCCGCGCCCTCGAACGCCTGCGCGCCGGCGACGAACGACCGCTCGATCCGGGCCTTGCCGGCCCGCAGCCGGTCTTCCGTCACTTCGATCGTGGCGGTGGTGGCGAGCAGCACGCCCACGATCGCCGCGTAGAGCCCTATGGCCACGGCGATGCCCGCGGGAAGCGAGATCGGCAGGAACACCAGGAGGCTGGCGGGGATGACGAGAGCCGTCGCGAGGAACACCCACGGGGCGGGCCAGAGCCGCTCGCGGTAGGTACGCAGTTCCGGGGGTTCGGCGTTCGGCATGCTCCCATTCGACCATGGGCTAGCCTCTTTCCGTGACCGACGTCGAGGTGCTGCTGAGCGGCGAACACGTCCCCGAGTACGCCCATCCGGGCGATGCCGGGGCCGACCTCGTCGCCACCGAGTCCATCGAGCTTGGGCCCGGTGAGCGGGCCACAGTCGGTACCGGAACCGCGATCGCGCTGCCGGACGGGTACGTCGCATTCGTCGTCCCGCGCAGCGGTCTCGCGGCAAAGCACGGCATCACGATCGTCAACACCCCGGGCACGGTGGATGCGGGATACCGCGGCGAGATCCGCGTCATCCTGCTCAACACCGACCGCTCCCAGCCGTACACGATCACGGCCGGCGACCGGATCGCCCAGCTCGTCGTCCTGCCCGTGAGCCGGGCCCGCTTCGTTCCGGTGGAACGCCTTCCCGGCACTCACCGCGGCGAAGGCGGTTTCGGCTCTACCGGCTACGCAACCCAAGGAGTCTCCTCGTGAGCGACACCCCGGCCGACATGTCGGCCCCCATCGAGCATCCGAAGTCGGCACCGGCCGATCGCGCCGAGAACGGCCCGCTCGACGAGACCGAGGCGAACGCTGTCCGGCCGTATGTCGACCTCGGCGGCATCAAGATCCTTCCCCGCCCCGACCTCCGAATGCGCCTCGAGGTGGAGGAGAAGAACAAGCGCGTCGTCGCCGTCTCCCTCGACTACCACGAGTCGAGCCTGCAGGTGCAGTCGTTCGCCGCTCCGCGTAACAGCGGCCTGTGGCACGAGATCCGCGAGCAGATCATCGAGCAGATCGGCCGCCAGGGCGGAACGACGTCGCCGGCGGATGGGGTCTTCGGTCCCGAGATCCGTGCTGAACTGCCGGCGGGAGCCGGTCAGCCGGGTCCCCGTATCGTGCGATTCATCGGCGTCGACGGCCCGCGCTGGCTGCTCCGTGGCGTGATCAGCGGCAAGGGCGCGGTCGACCCCGCCGCGGGCGCGCAGATCGAGGACCTCTTCCGCAGCGTCGTGGTCGTGCGCGGCACGACACCCATGCCGCCGCGCGAACTGATCCCGCTGCACATGCCGCCGGCCGCACAGGCGCCGGCACCGACCCAGAGCGTCTAGTGCCGGAGCCTGAGAAGCCGCGCAGGCCGCGCACTCCCCGCGCGCCCGCAACGCCGCCGCAGTCCACCGAGCCGACCCCCTCGTTCCGCGAGGCGTTCGCCGCCGGAATGCAGAAGTCCCGTCTCGGCGAGGTAAAGCCGGGGGAGGCGCCGAGCGGTCGCGCGCTGCTGGGTGCCGTCGGCGGCATCCGGGGTCTGATCGAGGCGATTCTGCCGGGTCTCGGATTCCTCCTGCTCTACACGATCACCCATGAGCTCTGGCTGTCGGTCCTGACGCCCTTCGCGATCGCCGTCGTCTTCATCGTGGTGCGGGCGATCCAGCGTCAGCCGGTCACGCCGGCCATCACGGGCGCGGTCGGCATCGCCTTGTCGGCCGGGCTGGCCCTGCTGACGGGCAGCGCATCCAACAACTTCCTGCTGGGTTTCGTCATCAACGGCATCGCCGTCGTCGCCCTTGTCGCGAGTCTGCTGGTCCGCCGTCCGCTCGTCGGCGTCGTCGTCGGATTGCTCACGGGCGACGACCATTGGCGTCACGACCCCGCGAAGCTCAAGGTCGGATACGTCACGACCGTCCTGTGGCTCCTGCTGTCCGGACTGCGCCTCGCCGTTCAGGTGCCGCTCTTCCTCGCCGACCTTCCCGACGCCCTCGCCGCGACCAAGCTCCTGATGGGCGTCCCGCTCTATCTCGGCCTGCTCTGGGCGACCTGGATGCTGGTGCGCACGGCCTGGCAGGCCGCCGACGACGGCGAGTCCGGCGAGTCCGGCGAGTCCAGTGGCACACCCGCCGACCAGGTGTAAGATATCTTGATGTCGAGATAAATCGACAGATGCGCTCCGGCTCCTCCCGGCCCCGCGGGGCTTAGGGTTGCCTTGCTGGAACGTGCATCGGGCGCCCGCGAGGATGGGTGCTAGATCAGCGAGGGAGACGACAGTGTCGACGGTCAACAGCTTCGATTCCAAGAGCACGCTCACGGTCGGCGGTACCGACTACGAGGTGTTCCGCATCGACACGGTCCCCGGGTACGAGAAGCTCCCGTTCAGCCTCAAGGTGCTGCTCGAGAACCTGCTGCGCACCGAGGACGGCGCCAACGTCACGAAGGCCCACATCCAGGCGCTGGGCTCCTGGGTACCGACGGCAGAGCCCGACACCGAGATCCAGTTCACCCCCGCCCGCGTGATCATGCAGGACTTCACCGGCGTGCCCTGCATCGTCGACCTCGCCACGATGCGCGAGGCGGTCAGCGCGCTCGGCGGCGACCCGAAGAAGGTCAACCCGCTCGCACCTGCGGAGCTCGTCATCGACCACTCGGTCATCGCCGACCTCTTCGGCACCGAGGACGCGTTCGAGCGCAACGTCGAGCTCGAATACGAGCGCAACGGCGAGCGGTACCAGTTCCTCCGCTGGGGCCAGACCGCCTTCGACGACTTCAAGGTCGTCCCGCCGGGCACCGGCATCGTGCACCAGGTCAACATCGAGTACCTGGCGCGCGTCATCTACACCCGGGACGTCCCTTCGACAGGCTCAGGACAAGCAGCGACTGTCCTCCGCGCCTACCCCGACACGCTCGTCGGCACCGACTCGCACACCACCATGGTCAACGGGCTCGGCGTGCTCGGCTGGGGCGTCGGCGGCATCGAGGCCGAGGCGGCCATGCTCGGCCAGCCGGTGTCGATGCTCATTCCGCGCGTGGTGGGCTTCAAGCTCACGGGAGCGATCCCCACGGGCGTCACGGCGACGGATGTGGTGCTCACCATCACGCAGCAGTTGCGCAAGCACGGCGTGGTCGGCAAGTTCGTGGAGTTCTACGGCGACGGCGTCGCCCAGGTGCCGCTGGCCAACCGCGCCACCATCGGCAACATGAGCCCCGAGTTCGGTTCGACGGCGGCGATGTTCCCGATCGACGAGGTCACCCTCGACTATCTGCGCATGACCGGGCGTTCCGAGGAGCAGATCGCGCTCGTCGAGCAGTATTCCAAGCTCCAGAGCCTCTGGCACGACCCGGGTGTCGAGCCGGAATACAGCGAGTACCTCGAACTCGATCTCGGCACCGTCGTGCCGTCGATCGCCGGACCCAAGCGCCCGCAGGACCGCATCGAGCTGACCGCGGCCAAGACCCAGTTCGAGAAGGACCTCAACGACTACGCGTCGCAGGACCTGTCCAAGGTCGACGCGGCCGTCGAGGGGACGTTCCCGGCCAGCGACCCGGTGGGCTTCACGGCGCAGGACGAGGAGACCGCCCACGAGCACTCGCACTCGCACACGAGCCATGCGCCGGCCACGGCATCCAAGCCCACGACCGTGAGCATGGCCGACGGGTCGGAGTTCACGCTCGACCACGGCGCCGTCGCGATCGCGGCGATCACGAGCTGCACGAACACCTCGAACCCGAGCGTCATGCTCACGGCCGGCCTGCTGGCGCGCAATGCGGCGAGGAAGGGCCTGAAGGCCAAGCCGTGGGTCAAGACCACGTTGGCGCCCGGATCCAAGGTCGTCACCGACTACTACGAGAAGGCCGGTCTGACCGACGACCTCGAGGCGCTCGGCTTCTACACGGTCGGTTACGGCTGCACGACGTGCATCGGCAACTCGGGGCCGCTGCTCGACGAGATCTCGGCCGCGGTGAACCAGAACGACCTCGCGGTCACCGCGGTGCTCTCGGGCAACCGCAACTTCGAGGGGCGCATCAACCCCGACGTGAAGATGAACTATCTCGCGAGCCCGCCGCTCGTGATCGCGTACGCCCTCGCCGGGTCGATGAACTTCGACTTCGAGACCGACGCACTCGGCCAGGACCAGGACGGCAAAGACGTGTTCCTGAAGGACATCTGGCCGGATGCGGCGGAGGTTCAGAAGACCATCGACTCGTCCATCGACACCGAGATGTTCACGCACGAGTACGCGGGCGTCTTCGACGGCGACGAGCGCTGGCGCTCGCTCCCGACCCCGACCGGCGCCACCTTCGAGTGGGACGAGAACTCGACGTACGTGCGCAAGCCCCCGTACTTCGACGGCATGACGCTCGAGACCAGCCCGGTCACCGATATCGACGGGGCCCGTGTGCTCGCGCGGCTCGGCGACTCGGTCACGACCGACCACATCAGCCCGGCCGGGTCGATCAAGGCCGAGAGCCCGGCAGGCCAGTACCTGCAGGAGCACGGCGTCGACCGCAAGGACTTCAACTCCTACGGATCGCGCCGCGGCAACCACGAGGTCATGATCCGCGGCACCTTCGCGAACATCCGGCTGAAGAACCAGCTCCTCGACAATGTCGAGGGCGGATTCACGCGCGACTTCACCCAAGCGGATGGACCGCAGGCGTTCATCTACGACGCGAGCCAGAACTTTCAGGCCGCCGGCATCCCGCTCGTGATCTTCGCGGGCAAGGAGTACGGCTCGGGATCAAGCCGAGACTGGGCAGCCAAGGGAACATCGCTGCTCGGCGTTCGTGCCGTGATCGCGGAGAGCTTCGAGCGCATCCACCGCTCGAACCTGATCGGCATGGGTGTCATCCCGCTGCAATTCCCGGCGGGCGAAACCGCCGAGAGCCTGGGACTGGACGGCACCGAGGTGGTGGCGATCAGCGGCATCGTCGCGCTCAACGATGGTTCGACGCCCAAGACCGTGAAGGTCGTGGCGACGCCGAGCGATGACTCGGCGCCCGGCAAGGCAACCGTCGAGTTCGATGCCGTCGTGCGCATCGACACCCCCGGCGAGGCGGACTACTACCGCAACGGCGGCATCCTGCAGTACGTGCTCCGGAGCCTCGTCTAGAGTTCGAGGCGATGGGGCGTCCAGAGCACCGCATTGCCGACACGACGTCCGGCGCGCGCCGGATGGCGGTCATCGTCACGGCCACCGTGCTGGGCGGCATGATCGCCGCGGTGGGGGTGATCGGCTCGGAATCGCTCGAGCCCCGGCTGACAGAGAACGCCCGCTCGGCCTTGGATGACGCGGGATTCACCAGCATCGCGGTGCGATTCGACGGCCGCGAGGGCTTCCTCAGCAGTGCCACGGCGACAGACGAACGGCTGACCGCGGCGAAGCGGATCGTCGAGCAGGTCGAAGGCGTGCGCTGGGCGACGGTGGTGGACGGCTCCGAGGCGTCTCCGGATGAGGTCGCTACTCCGACTCCGACGGCGACGCCGACTCCGACGGCCGTGCCACTCGATCCCGCGACGGCACGATGGCTGGCACGCACCGAGATCCTCTTCGCGCCCGACAGCGCCGCCCTGACCGACGTCGCGCTGACACAGCTCTCGCAGGTCGCCGCCCTGCTCACCGACCGGCCCGATCTGCGTCTGACCGTGACCGGCCACATCGCGATCGCGACAGGCACCGAGGCGGACGCGATCGCCTTCAGCGCACTGCGCGCCCAGGTCGTCGTCGACGAGCTGCTGCGGCAGGGCGTCAGGCCCGGCCAGCTCGCCGTGGTCGGCGCGGGTGCCGAGGACGCCGTGGGTGACAACGCCACCGCCGAGGGCGCCGCGAGCAACCGACGCGTCACGTTCGTGATCGAGGAGGACAGCTGATGTCGTGGTACACCGCGGGCGAGATCGTCGTCTGGCTGCTCTTCACCGCCGCGCTCGGTTTCGTGCTCGGCTGGCTGCTACGGGGGATCCTGCGGCCATCGCCCGGTGTGGCCCCCATCGCACCCGAGAAGAAGGCCGCGCCTGCCGCACGCACCCTCGTCACCGAGGTCGACACGGGGGAGGGGCATACCCGCACCGGATCCGCGGCGGTGGAATCGCGGTTCGCCCCTCCGCAGGACCCGGTCGATGCGCGCGGACGGATGGCCGAGATCGCGAGCCGAACAGCCGGCGACGGTGACAATCCGCACGACGATCTGGTCCGCATCCACGGTGTCGGACCCAAGATCGCGAAGCTGCTCGAGTCGATGGACATCACGAGCTTCCGGCAGGTCGCCCGTTTCACGTCAGCCGACGTGGGAGTCGTCAACGACGCGCTCGAGGTGTTCCCCGGGCGGATCGAGCGTGACGACTGGATGTCGAGCGCGCGGGAGTTGCACAGGGAGGTCTACGGAACCGAGCCGTAGGCTGAATGCATGGCATCGCTCGACGGGATCACCGGTCCCCGCGACCTCGACGCGCTCTCGAAAGAGCAGCTCGCCGAACTCGCGGACGAGATCCGGCGCTTCCTGGTCGAGGAGGTGTCGAAGACCGGCGGGCACCTGGGACCGAACCTCGGCGTCGTCGAGCTCACGATGGCCATCCACCGGGTCTTCGACTCGCCGAAGGACGCGATCGTCTTCGATACCGGGCACCAGAGCTACGTGCACAAGCTGCTGACCGGCCGTCACGACTTCAGCCGGCTGCGCATGAAGGGCGGACTCGCCGGATACCCGCAGCGCTCCGAGTCGGAGCACGACATCGTGGAGAGCTCGCACGCGTCGAGTTCTCTCAGCTGGGCCGACGGCATCTCGCGGGCGTTCGCGATGACCGGACAGGACGACCGCTATGTCGTCGTCGTCGTCGGCGACGGGGCCCTCACCGGCGGGATGACGTGGGAGGCACTGAACAACATCAGCGACGACAACAAGCGCCGCCTGGTGATCGTGGTCAACGACAACGGCCGCTCGTATGCACCGACGATCGGCGGCATGGCCCGGTTCCTCAACACGGTGCGCACCCGTCGTGCGTACCTCAACCTGCATCGCTCCAGCGAGCGTCTGTTCGGCTACTTCGGCCCTCCCGGACGGGCGTTCTATCGCGGCACGCGCGGTGCTGTGCATGGCTTCCTCGCCCGTTTCACCAACAACGAGGCGCTGTACTCCAACCTCGATATCAAGTACATCGGCCCGGTGCACGGCCACGACCTGCCGGCGATCGAAGCCACCCTGAAGCAGGCCAAGGAACTCGCCCGCCCGGTCATCGTCCACGTCATCACCGAGAAGGGCCACGGCTTCGAGCCGGCCGTCGCGGATGTCGCCGACCAGTTCCATGCAGTCGGCCAGATCGATCCAGAGACCGGCGAGCCGATCGAGCAGGCCAGCCGCCCCTCGTGGACCAGCGTCTTCGCCGACGAGATCGTCGAGCTCGCGGACCGCAACCCGCGTCTCGTGGGAATCACCGCCGCCATGCTGCGACCGACCGGGCTGCACCGGTTCGCGGAGAAGCATCCCGGCCGCGTCTTCGACGTCGGAATCGCCGAGCAGCACGCCGTGACCAGCGCAGCAGGCCTCGCATTCGGCGGTCTGCACCCCGTCGTGGCCCTGTACGCGACATTCGTGAACCGTGCCTTCGACCAGGTGCTGATGGATGTGGCCCTCCACAAAGCGGGCGTCACGTTCGTGCTCGACCGTGCCGGTGTCACCGGACCGGACGGCCCCAGCCACCACGGCATGTGGGATCTCGCGATCCTGCAGGTCGTCCCCGGCATCCGTCTGGCGGCGCCCCGTGATGCCACGCGACTGCGGGAGGAACTGGGCGAGGCGGTGGCCGTCGAGGACGGTCCGACCGTGCTGAGGTTCTCGAAGGGGAGCGTTGGCACGGAGTACGACGCCGAGCGCCGCACCGGCGACGGCGTCGACGTGCTGCGCGAGGCCGCCCACCGTGACGTGCTGATCGTGACCGTCGGGCCGATGGCGAAGCTCGGACTGCAGGTCGCTGAGCGGCTCGCGGCGCAGGGAATCGGGGCGACCGTCGTCGACCCGCGGTGGGTCGTCCCGGTGCCGGTGAGCATCGTCGAGATGGCGCGTGACTACCGGCTCGTGGTCACGATCGAAGACGGCGTGCGTGTCGGCGGCATCGGGACCCGCATCCGTCAGGATCTGCGCGCTGCCGGCGTCGACACGGCGGTCGACGAGCTGGGCCTGCCGGACCGGTTCCTCGAGCACGGCGCACGAGACGAGATCCTCGCCGAGGTCGGTCTCACCGATCAGCAGATCGCCCGCGACATCGTCTCGCAGGTTCTCGGTACGGCCGGCACCCGGATCCCCGTCGCCCGCCCGCTTCCCGAGGAGGCCCACGAGCCTGCTCGCGTGGAGGAACTCGGTTCCTGAGTAGCGCCGCCGGGCGATGCGTTCCGGACGTTTGACTTAAAGCGCACTTGAAGTCGTAGCGTCGGATCATGACCATCACGGACGTGCCCGCTGCGACGCTCAGCATCTCGGACGTCGCCGCCGAGACCGGGCTCACCACCTCGACCTTGCGGTATTACGAGCAGGAGGGGCTGATGCGAAGTGCGATCGACCGCGCTTCGAGCAGTCACCGCCGGTACACCGAGGATGACGTGCGCTGGGCGGTCTTCCTGACCAAGCTGCGCTCCACCGGGATGCCGATCCGCGACATCCGGCGGTACACCGAGCTGGCGCGGGAGGGCGATCACACGACGCCCGAGCGATTGCAGCTGCTCGTCGCCCATCGCGAGCATGTGCGCGCCCAGCTCGCCGACATCCAGCAGAGCTTGACCACCATCGACTACAAGATCGACACCTACGAGAGGTTCACCACCCGATGAAGCACACCACCCTCGGCACCCTCGACGTCTCGCGGCTCGGCCTCGGCACCATGGGGATGTCGGCGTTCTACACCGGCGCCCGCGCCGACGACGCCGAATCCATCCGCACGATCCGCCGCGCGCTCGACCTGGGCGTCACGTTCTTCGACACCGCGGAGATGTACGGGCCGTACATCAATGAGGAACTGCTCGGGCGCGCCCTGGGCGCCGATCGCGACCGCGCTGTCATCGCCACCAAGTTCGGCATCCTCGATCACGCGACGGGGGAGCGGAGACTGAACGGCAGCGCGGCGAACGTGCGTGCCTCTGTCGACGGCTCGCTCTCGCGGCTCGGCACCGATCACATCGACCTCTACTACCAGCACCGCATGGATCCCGGAACGCCGATCGAGGAGACCGTCGGCGCCCTGGCCGAGTTGATCGCCGAGGGGAAGATCCGGCACTACGGGCTGTCGGAGGCGGCGCCCGCCACGATCCGGCGGGCTCACGCTGTGCACCCGGTGACGGCGTTGCAGACCGAGTATTCGCTGTGGTCGCGCGACCCGGAGGCCGAGCTGCTTCCGTTGCTGCGCGAGCTGGGCATCGGGTTCGTGCCGTACTCGCCACTCGGGCGCGGGTTCCTGACCGGAGCGATCCGCTCCGTCGATGAGCTGGCCGACGACGACTTCCGCAAGCAGAACCCGCGCTTCGAGAATCTCGACGCCAACCTGCGCATCGTGGATGCCGTGGAGACGGTCGCGACCGAGGCCGGCGCGACGCCCGCCCAGGTCGCATTGGCCTGGATCCTGGCGCAGGGTGAGGGCATCGCCCCCATCCCGGGCACGAAGCGCGTCGGGCGGCTCGAGGAGAACGTCGCCGCGGATGACGTGGCGCTGACCGCGGATCAGCTGGCGACTCTAGGTGCGCTGGAGGCACCGGTCGGCGACCGGTACGCGGACATGTCGGCGGTCAACAGGTAGAGGATTCCGCCGTCAGCGGAATAGCTGCGGGGCGAACCGACTTGCATTGTCGGAGGCTCGCGCTACTATATGTGGACAGTGTTCACAACGGGCGCCGAGGCCTGATGGCTTCGCGCCGTTGTGCTGTCCGGCACAGTTCGCGCCACCAGAAACCCCCAGCAGAGGATGTCGATGACCAACACCACAACGCCTGAGACTCAGTCCACACCGGCCATCGACGCCGACGGGGCCGCTCTCAAGTCCCGCAACCGCATGGCCCTCATCCTTCTTCTCGCCGCCGTGTTCGTGGTCTTCCTCAACGAGACGATGATGAACGTCGCGCTGCCCAAGATTCAGGAGTCGCTCGGCATCGACGCGACACAAGGCCAGTGGCTGACCACCGCGTTCGCTTTGACCATGGCCGTGGTGATCCCGATCACCGGATGGCTGATGCAGCGCCTGAACACCCGCCCGGTCTTCATCATGGCGATGGCGACGTTCAGTGTCGGAACGCTCATTGCAGCCCTGTCGCCGGTGTTCGAGATGCTGATCGTCGGCCGCGTGGTGCAAGCCATCGGCACGGCGATCATGATGCCGCTCATGATGACCACCGTGATGACGATCGTCGCGCCCCACGAGCGCGGACGGATCATGGGCCGCATCTCGGTCGTGATGTCCGTGGCCCCCGCTCTCGGGCCGTTCGTTTCGGGTGCCCTTCTGCAGATCCTGCCGTGGCAGGGCCTGTTCTGGGTCATGCTGCCGATCGCCGTCGCCATGCTGCTCGTCGGGGTGAAGTGGGTGCCGAACGTGTCGGAGACCCGCAGCGTTCCGCTCGACGTGCTCTCCGTCGTTCTGTCGGCGCTTGCTTTCTCGACACTCGTCTACGGCCTGAGCAGCATCGGAACCGCGGCCATCGGCACGGCGCCGGTTGCCCCGTGGCTGCCGATCACGATCGGCGTGCTGCTGCTCGCTGTCTTCGTGTGGCGGCAGATCGTGCTGCAGCGCACGGACTCGGCTCTGCTCGACCTCCGCACCTTCAAGTCCCGCAACTTCACGCTGTCGATCGCGCTGCTCGCGACCGCCATGCTGGCGCTCTTCGGCACAATCATCGTGCTGCCGCAGTTCGCCCGGTACGCCCTCGGGCTCGACACCATCTGGGTCGGCGCGCTGCTGCTCCCCGGTGGGCTCCTCATGGGTCTGCTCGGCCCGACCGTCGGCCGGCTGTTCGACAAGGTGGGGCCGCGGCCGCTGATCATCCCCGGTGCTGTCGTGGTGTCGATCGCGCTGTGGACCATGGCGTTCGGGCTGGGCGAAGGGGCCTCGTGGGTGACCCTGCTGATCGCGTATATCACCCTCTGCCTCGGGCTGGCGTTCCTGTTCACGCCGCTCTTCAGCACGGCCCTCGGTTCGTTGCCGCCGAACCTGTATTCGTACGGAAGCGCCACGGTCGCGACCCTCCAGCAGGTTGCCGGCGCCGCGGGCACGGCGGTGTTTGTCGCGCTCTACGCCACCGGACTCGCCGCAGCGGGCAACCTCGACCCGGAGCACCCGTCGGCCTCGGAGGCCGCCAACGGATCGCACCTGGCGTTCGTGGCCGGCGGCATCGTCTCGCTGGTCGTGATCGTGATCTCCGCGTTCATCACCCGGCTGCCGGCGACCGAAGGTCACGGCGGCTGGGACCACGCAGAGGCGGCGGCTGACGCCGACGTCTCCTAGCGGGCGCCTGACGCCAGTGCAGCGAGCCGGACCGCTTCGGTCCGGCTCGCTGCACCGAGCTTGCGCAGGATCGCAGACACGTGCACGCTCACGGTCTTTCGGCTGATGTAGAGGCGCTCGGCGATCTGGCCGTTGCTGAGCCCTTCGGCGACGAGCTCGAGCACCTGCTGCTCGCGAGCGGTGAGGCTTGTGTCGTCGGCGCGATCCAGCGTTCGGACACCGAGTCCAGCGGAGGCCTCGAGCTCGTCGGCCCAGTCGCGGAGAAGGCCGGCTCCGATCTCCTCGGATGCGGTTCGCAACTCGGCGATGGTCTCCGTCGCTCGTCCGCGGTCGCCGGTCACGACCAGAGCGCGTGCGAAACCGTAGAGCACCTGGAGGCGGGCCAGCGCCGGCACGTCGGGTGCGTCGGAAAGCATCCGCACCGCCTCCCAGAGGGCGACGTCACTGCCGGCACGGTCGTCGCCGCCGAGCTCGGCATCCACGAACGCCGACCAGAACGTACGCGTCGGCCATTCGTCACGCGCGATCACCGTTCGTAGCGCGGCTTCCTCATCGGATAGCAAACCGGGATCGTGCTCGGCCCCACGGCGCCGTCCGATCAGCCGCGCGACGGTCGGGGCGAGCGGAAGTTCCCATCCGGGGGAGGCGAGTCTGGGGGCGAGCACGAGCGCGGAGGCCCAGCGCCACGCCTCGTCGAGGTCACCGAGCGCCAGGTGGAGGTCGGAGATGTCCAGCGCCAGCCCCGCTCTGGTCTGGTCCTCGTATTCGGCCAGGTCGGTCATGGACGTCGCCCAGCGTTCGAACATCGCCAGCGCCCCGGGGGGATCGCCACCCCACAACGTCGAGCGCACCTTGGATCGCCGCAGGTACGCCAGGAAGATGGCGGGGGGATGCAGGTCGAGCGAGCGGTCGATCAACTCCTCGACCTCCGCCCAGCGCCCGAGGGCGAAAAGAGGGTCGATCTTGTTGACGGCGAGAACCGCGCCTGAGGTGCGCTCCACACCGGCCTCGCGTGCCAGATCGAGACCCGCTTGCGCCCTGGTGATCGACTCTTCGAACTGTCCGAGCAGATGCAGCGTGTCCGACGTGTTCACGTAGTACCGCAACAGCGCGTCTCGATCGTCGCCGGCGATCTCCTTGGCCAGGGCGAAGTCGGCCATGCCCTGGTCCAGCCTGCCGGCGTGGATGTGGGTGCTGCCGCGCACATTCGCCGCGACCGACCTCGAGCGATGGGCTGATTCCGGGGCGATCTCGAGCGCCTCGGTCGCCGCGGCGATGGCCGCCTCCTCGCCGCCGCTGATCATGTACTGAGCGGCGACCTCGCCCAGGATGTTGGCCCGCAGCATCGCATCGCCGTCAGGTCCCAGCACCTGCAGGGCGCTTTCGAACACTGCGACCGACCCGGCCCGGCCGTCGACGCTGAGCATCATGCCTTGGTTCCGAAGGAGCCTGGCGTGCGTGTCGCGATCCGAGGGGTCGACCTCGGCGAGTGCTGACTCGATGGTGGCGAGCGCGCGCTGCGGCTCGCCGGCATTGCGCCACGAGACGGCTGTGAAGTCGAGCAGCATCACATGGCTCATCCCCGCGACCCCCTGCGGGTCGGCCACCCGGTCCCAGAGCGACAGGGCACGTTCTCCGAGCTGCGCAGCGCTGGCGTATGCGAATGCGCTCCGGCTGAGCCGTGCGCCGTCGAGCGACGAGCGGAAGGCTTCGTCGAGAGCGTGCGCCTCCATCCAGTGGTACGAGATGAGAACGGCCACGGCGGCGGCCTGTGTGGTCACGCGGGAGCGGGCCTCGAGCGCACGGGCGTACCCGGTGTGTACGCGTGCGCTCTCACCGGGTAGCAGCTCATCGACGACCGCTTCGCGCACGAGAGCATGCCGGAAGTCGTAGCGGCGGCCGACGACGACCAGAACCCCCGCGTCGATAGCCTCGCGGAGTGCGTCCTCGAGCTCGTC
>JBDSKH010000070.1:0-10970 GCA_039917005.1 Pseudolysinimonas sp. | reverse complement strand
CGGAGGCCCGATCGCCGACCCGCCCGCGGATACGTCGCCGGGCACGGATCGCCGTGGCCCCATCGTCCGAGACATCGGCCGGGCGATTCTGGTGCTTGCCTTCGTCGCGAAGGTGTACCAGCTGATCGTGGAAGGGCCAGTGTTCCTGCGTGTCTACGGCGCTGACCAGCTCGTCTACGACGTCGATACGGTCGTCGGGGTGCTGGGTGGATCGCTGGTCCCGGTCGGCGCCCTGCTGGTCATGCACGGCAACATGAAGGTCCGCAACAGACCGCTCGCGGCGTTCGACTGGATCCTTCTCGGTGCGATCGTGTTGATCACGCTGGTCTTCCTCGGCAACAGGTCCGAGGTCATCGCACCGGTCGTCCTGTTCCTCTGGTTCCAGCTCGGAAGCCGGGGGCGGTTCAGCCGGACGATCGTCGTGGGCGTGATCGCCGCGGCCGGCGCTGCCTTTGCGGTCATCGCCCAATTGCGAGTCCGGGCTTCGGGGGCGGAAGCGTATCCCCTGGTCGAGAACATCCTGGTCGACACGTCCAGCCCGGTGCTCCTCACTTCGGATGTCACGAGACTGGTGCCCTCACAGGTCGACTTCTTCTGGGGGTCGACCTACGTCGAAGCTCTGAAGTACATGCTCCCTGGACCGGTCTCCCGTGCGCTCTTCGGTGACCCGACAGGAACGGGCGCGTTCGTGTATCGCGATCTCATCGACTTCCACTCAACCGGTCAGGGCTGGGGATTCGCGCAGCCCACGGAGGCGTACATGAATTTCGGGTTCGCCGGGGTCATCGTCATCGCCGCGCTGCTCGGTGTCCTGTACGCATGGGCCCACCAATCAGCGCTGCGCACCCGGGACGGGGTGCGTTCGCTGATCTACCCATTGCTTCTTTCGTACCTGGCGTTCGGCGTCCGCAGCGATGCCCTGGGGCAGTTGAAGAGCATCGTCTATCCGCTCATCATCATCATCGTGGCGCTCGCGGTCGAGAAATTCCTCCTCGGCCGCACCGGCGGGGTGGTCGGCTCGTCCGAATGGCGCTGGTCCTCGCTCGCAAGCCGGCCTCGTGATCGGCAGTAGAGCCCCCCGGCACGTCTTGCCCGTCGTAGACCAGGGCCTGTCGAGCGGGAGCAACTTCCTCGCCGTCCTGGTTATCGCGGGCGCCCTGAATACCGCGGAGTTCGGCGTGTTCGCGATCTCGTTCACCGCATTGACCCTCTTCGTCGGCACGACACGGACGTACCTCGGCGTGCCATTAGCACTCCGGGCCGGCGGCGATGCGCGCTCGATGCGCGACGGATACGACCAATCGGTATCGGCGATCCTGGTGGCGGCCGTGCCCGTCTTCGTCCTGGTTTCGGGCGCCGGTCTCGTGCTCGCCGGCACCGGTATGGCGCTCTCGAGCGTCTCGATCACGGCTGCCCTCGCGGTCGGGGTGGCGGCACCGATGCTGATGGTGCAGGACATCTCCCGCTACTTCGCCATCGGACGGGGCACCCCAGGGGCGGCGATCATGGCGGACGCTGCGTGGTTCGCCGGAGTCCTTGGATTGTTCCTTTGCAGGGACCTCGTGCGATCGGAAGCCCTCCTCGCCGGGTGGGTCCTGGTGATCGCCCTGTCCATGGTCATCCAGCTCGTCCGATTCCGTCCCGCCCTGAACCTCGCTCTGGGTGGCCGTCTTCTCGCGCCGCACCGGGGCCTCCGCGAGTCGCTGACGGTCGCTGTGTTGATGGCGACCGGTGTCACGCTGCTCATGGGGCTGCTGATGGGACCCTTCCTCGGAGCCGCTGCAGTCGGTGCGATCCGCGGCGCGGGCACGCTCTTCGGGCCGGTAAACATGCTGATGGCGGTGCTCGACCTCAGCGTCCTCGGCGCGCTCGCTCGACGTCCCCCTGGCACGGATCGCCGTCCGATCCTCGCGGTCGCGGGTGTCTTCATGCTGATCTCGGCGCTGTGGTCGACCATGCTGCTCCTTGTCCCGCCGGACCTCGGTGTCCTGATTCTCGGCGAGACCTGGACCGGGGCAAGGGTGGTGCTCCCGATCACCTCGATCGAGTATGTGCTTCTCTGCATCGCGTCGGTACTTTCACTCGCCCTCAAGCTCCGGAGCCTGGCCCGTCCCCTGTTCATCTATAGGGCCGTCGCCTCCGTCGTCATCCTCGCGACGGCCATCATCGCGCTGCTCCTCGGAGCAGGTGTGGAATGGATGGCGCTCGCTCTCCTCGCCGGTGCGGTCGTCAACTCCACCGGGATCGCGGTCAGTGCGGTACGGGCGTGGCGCTCGCCGCAGATCAGACCGGCTGAGGCGTGAACCCGAGGATGGCCCTCGCGACGCCGATATCCGCGCAGCTGTAGCTCCGCGCACCGTCGACTACCGAGTAGGAGAGGGCACCGCGCCCGGCGAGCACTTCGAGAAGCCGGCGGTTGCTTATCGGCGATCCGCTCCCCAGGTTGATGGTTGAGTGGCCGCGCAGAGGGGCACCCAGTGCGGTGTGGAAGCCCTCCACGATGGAGTCCACGTGCGAGTAGTCCCGCACGAACTGATCCAGCCCGAGCAGGACGACGGGGTCGTCAGGACTCGACTCGAGGAGACGATTCACTAGCGAATCATCGAACGCAGGTCCGAAGACGTTGAAAATCCGCAGCGAGAGCGTCTCGATGGATGCGTCACGTGTCATGGCATCCGCGAGCACCTGCTCAGCCTCGAACTTGGTGTGCGCGTAGCGCGTGCGCGGAGCGACCGGCTGCGTCTCGTCGGCCGGTCCGGCGTAGCCGTCACCGTAGACGGCCGACGTCGAGGCGAACACGATGCGCCGGACGCCCGCTACGCCGGCGGCTTCCACGACGTTGCTCGTGCCGACCACATTGATCCGCTCCGCCGACTCCGGATCTAGATCGCAGTGCTTCCCCGTCAGGGATGCGAGGTGGACGATCACGTCCGGGGCCGCCTGCGCAACGACCTCGATCAAGGCCATCCGGTCCGTGATGTCGACGCGGAGAGTTCCGTCGTCCGGGCCTGCCGGACCGCCCCTGGCGAGGTAGGTCGCCTCGTGAGGCCCTTCGGCGAGACGGCGCCGAAGGGGTGTGCCGATGCGACCGGTCGATCCGGTGACGAGTATCTTCATGCCCTCGAGAGACGTCGGGACGAGTGCGACGGACGAACTAAACTCTAGCTCGGCCGGCCACCTGCATCCCGGTCGCGGCCCAGCCCTCATCCGAAGTGAGAACCGATGCCCAAGCCCGGTCCCGCACGACGACGTACGTTTCGCGAGCTACCGGACACCCCCCGGCCCTCCGCCGCATCCCGGTGGCGTCGTCGATTGCTATGGATGATCCCTGTCGCCCTCCTCGTGGCCGCCGTGGCTTGGGTCGGCGTCCGCGGGCTGCTCGCAAAAGGCGAGCTTGAGGAGGCGCAGGCGCTCATTCGTGAGATGAAGCAAAGCGCGCTCGACTTCGACCTCCCGGCCGTGGGCACCACGTTCAATGAGGTCAAGCAACATTCGGAGGCAGCACGCGGGCTGACCAGCGATCCGGTATGGCGTTTGTTCGAGTTCATCCCGTGGGCGGGCGGAAATCTGACGGTCGTCCGCGAGGTGGCCGCGACAGCGGCCGACACCGTCGTCGCCCTCGAGCCGCTGGCAGACCTGGCGAGTTCACTCGATCCGGCAGCCCTCGCCCCCGTCGACGGGGCGATTCCGATCGAGCCCTTCGAGAAGGCGGTCCCGATCGTCCAGGCGGCTTCGGCACGCATCTCCGAACTGACGATCGAGGTCGGCGAAATCGACGCGTCGTCGGCCATCGGCCCGGTGGCGGACGCACGAAAGCGCGTGGCAGACCTCCTCGAGAGCACCGCGCCAGCCCTCGAGACGGCGAGCTCCCTGCTGCCTCTCGTTCCTCCGCTGCTGGGCAGCGAGGGTGTGAAGACCTACGTGGTGATGTTCCAGAACAACGCCGAAGCCCGCTCGCTGGGGGGTACGGCGCTGTCGTTCGCGCAGATCACCATCGACCACGGCCACCTCAGCCTGATTCAGACGGTGCCGGCCGGATACGGCAATTTCCCGTACTTCGATTCGTCGCCGATTCCCACCCCCGACGGAGTCGACGAGGTCTATCCGGGATCGTTCGGGCGTTTCATCGTGCAGGCAACGCTGCGTCCCAGTTTCCCCAGCGCGGCCGAGATCACGTCCGCCACCTGGAGCATCGCCCGCGGGGTCCACGCCGACGGGGTGATCTCGCTCGATGCCGTCGCGTTGTCCTATGTCCTTCGGGCGACCGGGCCGATACCGCTCTCGACGGGAGACGTTCTCGACGCCGACAACGTCGTTCGCCTCCTCCTCAACGAGGTGCTGCAGCGTTACAACTCGGGTGACATCGAGGCCGACAACGTCGCCCAGGATGCTGTCTACAGCGAGGCCGTCGCCCAGACCTTCTCGAAGCTGTCGGGTGGGCAGTTCGATGTCGCCGCGCTGATGCGATCCGTGGCGCAGGGATTCACCGAGCAGCGGTTCTCCTATTGGAGCGCGACGCCGGCCGATCAGGCGACCATCGCGGCGGCGGGGCTGGTCAACGATGTCCCTCAGTCCGACGACGAGACGGACCGGGTCGGCCTGTACGTGAACGACAGCCTGGGCGCGAAGCTGGACTTCTATCTCCGCACAGCTCTGGTCACGGCGTCCGCAGTGTGCACCGACGACGGCCGCCAGGTGCATCGCCT
The DNA here is from genome assembly GCA_039917005.1 of Pseudolysinimonas sp. Classification (GTDB taxonomy): domain Bacteria; phylum Actinomycetota; class Actinomycetes; order Actinomycetales; family Microbacteriaceae; genus JBDSKH01. Next base: position 6,264 of record JBDSKH010000070.1, on the reverse strand, counting down.
CAGTTACACCCTGCAGAACGAGCTCGACCCGGCTTCGGTAGGCTCGCTCAGTCCGTTGATCGCCGGTGTGAACTATGTGCAAAAGGGAATCGGACGCGGCGACCAACTCACGACGATTTTCGTCTACGCGCCGCCCGGTTCGACATTCCTGGGAGCGACGGTAGACGGTGCACCGGTAGTCCTCCAGCCGCTCCACGACACCGATCACCCGGTGGCACGCATCATGGTTCTCGCACATCCGGGCGGCAGCACGGCGGTGAGCCTCGACATCGCGATGGGCTCCCCTGGCGACCGTGCTCTCGAGGTCGAGACGACGCCCGGCGTCTATCCGACCGCCGTGGCCACGGGGGCGCTGGACTGCAGCACCGTTCCCGCCGTGCCGTAGCAGTGACGCGTAACTCACACACCGTCCCCCCGCAGCGAGCCCGTCACCCGCGCCACGTACAGTGAACGCATGACCTCGACGGCACCCGGCATGGCGCCGGCAGGCGCTCCGCCTGCCGCCCTCGACGTGCTGCACCGGGTGTTCGGGTACGAGCGGTTCCGCGGCGAGCAGGCCGAGATCGTCGACCGGGTCATCGCGGGTGGCGACGCTCTCGTGCTCATGCCCACGGGCGGCGGCAAGTCGCTCTGCTACCAGATCCCGGCCCTCGTGCGACCGGGAACCGGCATCGTCATCTCGCCGCTCATCGCCCTCATGCAAGACCAGGTCGATGCGCTCTCGGCCGTCGGCGTGCGGGCGGCGTACTTGAATTCGACCCAGGATGCGACCCAGCGCCGCGAGGTCGAGGCGGCCCTGCTGGCGGGCGAGCTCGATCTCGTCTATCTGGCGCCCGAGCGGCTCAAGCTGGAGAGCACGCTCTCCCTCCTCGACCGCGCTCCGCTCGCCCTCTTCGCGATCGACGAGGCCCACTGCGTGTCGCAATGGGGCCACGACTTCCGCCCCGACTACCTGCGGCTCTCGGTGCTGCACGAGCGCTGGCCGACGGTGCCGCGCATCGCGCTCACGGCCACGGCGACCGACGCCACGCGGCGCGAGATCCTGACGCGATTGCAACTGACCGACGCGCAGCAGTTCGTCGCCAGCTTCGACCGGCCCAACATCCAGTACCGCATCGAGGGCAAAGACCAGCCCCTGGCGCAGTTGCTGTCGTTGCTGCGCACCGAGCATCCGGGCGACGCGGGCATCGTCTACTGCCTCTCCCGCGCATCGGTCGAGAAGACCGCCGACGCGCTCGTCGCTCAGGGCATCGAGGCCCTGCCGTACCACGCGGGTCTCGACGCCGCGACGCGCGCCCGCAACCAGTCGCGGTTCCTGCGAGACGACGGGGTCGTCATGGTCGCGACCATCGCGTTCGGCATGGGGATCGACAAGCCCGACGTGCGTTTCGTAGCGCACCTCGACCTTCCGAAGAGCGTGGAGGGCTACTACCAAGAGACGGGCCGTGCAGGGCGCGACGGGCTGCCGTCCACCGCATGGCTCGCCTACGGTCTGCAAGACGTGGTGCAGCAGCGCCGCATGATCGAGCAGGGCGACGGCGACGAGGCACACCGCCGGCGGCAGTCTCAGCACCTCGACGCGATGCTCGCCCTGTGCGAGACGGTCGAGTGCCGGCGCGTGCAGCTCCTCAAGTACTTCGGGCAGTCATCGACGCCGTGCGGCAACTGCGACACCTGTCTATCACCGCCCGAATCGTGGGATGGCACGGTTGCCGCGCAGAAGCTGCTCTCCACCGTTGTGCGCCTGTGGCGTGAGAAGCATCAGCGATTCGGTGCCGGCCATCTCATCGACGTTCTGCTCGGGCGCGAAACCGAGCGCATCCGGCAGCACGGGCACGACGAGCTGACGACGTACGGCATCGGCAGCGAGCTGAACGATCAGGAGTGGCGCGGTGTCGTGCGACAGTTGCTTGCGCAGGGGCTGCTGGCCGTCAACACCGACGGGTACGGAACGCTGATCATCACCGAGGCGTCGGGGGACGTGCTCACCGGGGATCGCACCGTGATGCTGCGCCGGGAGCCCGAGCGCGTCGCGCGTGCGGCCAAGCGCAAGTCGGGTGGCGGGGCGGAACTGCCCGTCGAGGCCCAGCCGCTCTTCGAGGCGCTGCGCACGTGGCGCGGCGAGACAGCGCGGGAGCAGGGGGTTCCGGCGTACATCGTGTTCGGTGACGCGACCCTGCGCGGCATAGCGCTGACGCGTCCGGCGACGCTGGCCGAACTCGGCACCATCTCGGGAGTGGGCGAGAAGAAGCTCGAGAGCTACGGCGACGGTGTGCTCGCCGTTGTCGCGACGGCAGCCGGTTCTCCGCCGGCACCTGAGGGTCAGCTGACGTAGAGCCGGCCCGGCGAGCTCAGCGGTTCTTGATCTCGGTGACGGCGTCGGTGCGTGCCTTGCCGGCCTTCTTGTCGGCCTTGGCGACGCGCTTCTCCTTCAGAGACATCGCTGCCGTCGTCTTGCCGGACTCTTTTCGTGCGGACTTGTTGCCCATGGTCGTTTCTCCTTCGCGAGCCACGTGACCCTATGAGCCGGACACTACACCGCCAGCCCCGCTGTTTGCGGTGATTCTGCAACCCGGAGCTGCCTGAGCGAACCATGGAGCTTGTCTGTGAGCCACGTGCGCGGGCTAGCGTTGTCGCATGACGTTCAACGAGGGATCCGACATCTCGGGGGGCCGCACCAGCCGGCGCGGACGCAACACGGGCATCGCGGTGGGCGGCGGTGGTCTCGGCATCCTGGCGATCATCGTCATCGGGCAGCTGCTCGGCGTCGACCTGAGCGGGCTCGTGGATCCAAACGCCGCGCCCGGCGGTGGTGGGCAGGAGACGGAACTCGCCCAATGCCAGACCGGAGAGGATGCCAACGAGAACCTGGACTGCCGCATGAAGGGCGCCTCCGCGTCGCTGGAGGAGTACTGGAACAACACGATCGATGGTGCGACCCCGACCCAGATCATCCTCTACAGCGGCTCCGTCAACACGGCTTGCGGTGCCGCCTCGAGCGCGGTCGGCCCGTTCTACTGCCCGCCCGACCAGAAGATCTATCTCGACACAGCATTCTTCGACCAGCTGCAGCAGCAGTTCGGATCGAGCGGCGGGTCCCTCGCGCAGCTGTACGTCGTCGGGCACGAGTGGGGCCACCACATCCAGAACATCACGGGCCTGATGAGCGGCCTCGACATGCAGACCACCGGGCCGACCTCAGATGGCGTCCGGCTCGAGCTGCAGGCGGACTGCTTCGCCGGCGCATGGATCGGGGCCGCGTCGACGACTCTCGACGAGAACGGCACGCCGTTCCTGAATCCTCCGACCGACGCCGAGATCGCGGACGCCCTGAGCGCTGCCGCCGCGGTGGGCGATGACAACATCCAGGAGCAGACGCAGGGGCAGGTGCAGCCTGAGACCTGGACGCACGGCGCGAGCGAGCAGCGTCAGAAGTGGTTCATGACGGGGTACCAGCAGGGTGCAAGCGCCTGCGACACCTTCGGCGCCAGCGACAGCGACCTGTGAGCGGCGAGGCGCGGCCCTGCGAATCCGCGCCAACGCACGCGGGGTAGCGGGGCATGGATCTGGCGTTCAGCGGACCGGTCTGGGAGTGGCGCGGACCGGCTCCGCATCACTTCGTGACCGTGCCAGAGGCCGAGGCCGGGATGCTGGAGGCCGTCTCCGAGATGGTCACGTACGGGTGGGGGATGATCCCGGTCGCGGTGACCCTCGGTAAGACCCGGTGGACCACCTCGCTCTGGCCGAAGGACGGCGGCTACATCGTGCCGCTCAAGCTCGCGGCGCGGAAGGCGGAGGGAGTCGAGGTCGGAGACGTCATCGGACTGCGGCTGACCGTCGACGTCTGACTAGCTGTGCGCCGCCGCCAGGCCCTGCTCGAGGTCGGCGATGAGATCGTCGACGTGCTCGATGCCCACCGAGAGCCGCAGCAGATCGGGCGGCGCGGGTGTGCCGGCGCCTTCCACGCTCGCGCGGTGCTCGATCAGGCTCTCGACTCCGCCGAGCGATGTCGCGCGCTTCCACAGCCGGGTGTTCGCCGCGACGGCGATCGCCGCATCCTCGCCGCCCGTCGCGCGGATCGACAGCATCCCGCCGAAGCCGTCGCGCATCTGGCGCTTCGCGACCTCATACCCGCGACTCGACGGCAGGCCGGGGTACAGCACCTCGGCGACGAGCGCGTGCCCGTGGAAGTGCTCGGCGATCCGCAGCGCCGAGGCGCTCGCCGCACCGACGCGCAGGTAGAGCGTGCGCATGCCGCGCAGCAGCAGCCAGGATTCGAACGACCCGAGGGTCCCGCCGATCTGCGCACGCACCGAACGGATGCGCTGCCAATGCTCGTTGTCGGTGCGCGTGGTGACCGTGCCCGCCGTGAGGTCGGAGTGCCCATTCAGGTACTTGGTTGCCGAGTGCATCACCAGGTCGGCCCCGAGCGAGAGGGGTTGAGTGAGCACCGGGGTGGCCGATGTGGAGTCGACCGCCAGCAGCGCGCCGGCGGCGTGAACGAGTTCTGCCGTCGCGGCGATGTCGGTGATCGTCCAGAGCGGATTGGCGGGCGTCTCGACCCAGACCAGCTTCGTCGCGCCGGGTCGGAGGGCCGCATCCACGGTTGCCGGGTCGGTCATGTCGATGAGCTCGACATCCAGGCCCCAGGAGATCGCGAAGCTCGTCAGCCAGTTGCGAAGGCTCCAGTACATGACGTGCGGGGCGAGCACGTGGTCACCCGGCTCGAGGGCCTGGAACACCGCCGTCGCCGCGGCCATGCCACTCGCGAACAGCAGGGTCCCGTGCCCGCCTTCCAGCGTGTTGAGCACGGCCTCGGCCTGATCGAAGGCCGGGTTGTGATCCCGCATGTAGACCCGCCCGGAGCGGTACTGGTTGTCGGGATCGCGGAGGTAGGTGCTGGAGACGTGGATCGGCGGCGCGATCGCACGCGTGCGCTCGTCGACCCAGCCCAGCGCCTGCGCGGCGACGCTCTCGGGCTGGATGTCATCCTGGTTGGCCATGCGCCGATGCTAGCCGCGGGGACTGCGCCACCAACGGGGGCTGGCGAATCGGCTGACCGAGGTCGATTCTCGGAATATGAATGGCGACAGCAGAGCCGACGTGCCGGTTGTGCGCCACCACGACCATGCCCTTGAGGCGCAGGGCCGGGCCGATGCCGCGGTTGCCGACGGCCTGCGCACGCCGGAAGAACTGCAAGGCGGCATGTACCACGAGCGTGCGGGGGTGCGTCGCCGCGTCGTCGATCGCCTGATCGCTCGCGGGGCGGATCATCCGAATACCATCCCGACGTTGGTCGATGTACTGAAGAACGACCCGGATCCGGTCCCGCGGTTCATGGTCGCCATGGATCTGTACCAGCTCGATCCCGACCCGCGAATCGTCGATGCACTCCTCGACTCGATGCGGAACGATTCCGACATCGATGTTCGCGACAACGCGATGTTCAGCCTCGACCATCTGGGACTGCTGGACTCGGCCCTGAGGAACCCGGGACGGTCACGATGACGAAAGCCCCCGCGTCAGCAGGGGCTTCGAGAGTGGCTCCGACGGGCGTCGATCCCGTGACCTCACGATTTTCAGTCGTGCGCTCTACCAACTGAGCTACAGAGCCTGGCAATGAAAACGGCTCCTCCTCTCGGAGGAGCCGCAATCACATCCGCGACCCTGACGGGACTTGAACCCGCGACCTCCGCCGTGACAGGGCGGCACGCTAACCAGCTGCGCTACAGGGCCAGACATATTGAATTGTAGGTGTTCGGCACTGCGTGACCCCAACGGGATTCGAACCCGTGCTGCCGCCGTGAAAGGGCGGTGTCCTAGGCCACTAAACGATGGGGCCAGGGCCAGAGCTCATAGCAACCGAGGGTCAAGCATACGGGCGACCGGTCCAAATCACCAATCTGCGGGATGTGCCGAAACGGCCGAATGAACGCGGCGTTCCGGGGACCGCGGGTTAGGTTCAACCCGTCATTGAAGCTTGCCGCCGTCAGGGGTCGGGAGTCCCGAGATGACGGGCCCTGGGCAAACAGGGCTCCTGTTGCTAATGTGATTGATGTTGTCTCTGTGACTCAGTGCGGCACGATCGCGCCACTCACGAGGAATTCGGGGAATCATGGGACGTCAGTCCGGCCGGGGGGACTGGAGCGCCGAGCGCTCCACCGTGAGCGCGCGCCTGCGCTCCTCCCGCATCGCCGCCCTCGTCGTCTCGCTGTCGATCCTGCCGCTCGCCGGCGTCATGACGGCCGCCCCGCCTCCTGCGCT
>JBDSKH010000069.1:0-6918 GCA_039917005.1 Pseudolysinimonas sp. | reverse complement strand
CTCGAATCCGGAGTCGGCGACCACGAGGTTCGATCCCCCGCCGAGCACGAGCCAGTCCTCCGGCTCTCCCCAGAACGCGAGGGTCGTCGCGACCAACTCGTCGCGTGTGGTCGCCTCGACCAGATTTCCGGCGGGACCGCCGACCCGCAACGTGGTCAGGTCGCGGAAGTCCGTCATGCCCCGATCACCAGGATCCGGCCGCGACGCGTACCTGCGCCTTGCCGAGCACGGTCTCGTCGTTGAAGGTCACGGTCAGGTCGATGCGGGCTCCCGCGTCGTCGAGCACTCCCACCTTCGCGACGACGGTCACCGAGGCGCCGGCCTCGGCATCCACCGGGACCGGGCGCGTGAAACGCACCTGGTAGTCGACGATCTTGCCGCTGTCGCCGCCCAGCCAGTCGACCACCGGCTGCACCGCGAGACCCATGGTCAGCATCCCGTGCGCCAGGACGCCCGGAAGGCCGACGCCCTGGGCGGTGTCGTCGCGGTAGTGGATGGGGTTGAAGTCGCCCGACGCCCCCGCGTAGCGAACGAGCGTGTCGCGCGTGAGCTCGAAGGTCTGCTCCGCGACGACCTGGCCGATCTCGAGGGCGGCTTGTCCTGAGTAGGCGGCCTCGTCGCCGTGTCGGTGGGTCATTCGTCGCCTCGCACGACCAGGGTCGAGATCGCGGTGACGACATGGGCGCCGGTCGCATCGGCGATCGCGGATTCCGCGGTCACCATGCTGTGCCCGCCGAGCGACTTGACGCTCGTGACCGTCAGGGTCGCGGTGAGCTCGTCACCGGCCACGATCGGGCGGGTGTAGGTGAACCGCTGGTCGCCGTGCACGACGCGGGAGAAGTCGATGCCGGCATCGGGGTCGCCCAGCAGCTGCGCGAGCGTGTGCTCCTGGACGACGACGGGGAAGGTGGGCGGCGCGACGACGTCGGAGTAGCCCGCAGCGCGCGCGGCGTCGGGGTCGAGATTGAGGGGGCTGGTGGCGAGCACGGCCCGGGCGAATTCGCGGACCTTCTCGCGTCCGACCAGATACGGGGAGGTCGCGGGATAGCTGCGACCCTGCAGTTCGGGATTCACCGGCACGCTGTCGAGTTTACGGGGGTTAAAAGGGAGAAACCCCGGCGGCCATGAATGGTCAGCCAGGGCCTCTCGGTGCTGGGGAGCGCCTACTGGCAGCTCTCGCACTGCAGGTCGTCCATCGGGTCGACCGGCACCGAGTAGCCGCCAACGCTGTCGACGTCATTCATGGTGTCCTCCTACTAAGTCTGTTGCGAAACTCTCAACCGGAGGTTGAAGCTTCCCCCGTGGTCCTTCACTATATAACGGGAATGCCACGGTTGTCATTCCACTACATGTTGTGTTTCGGCGTGTCGCGCTATTTTTCTATTCTCGCGGGCGCCACCGACATTCCGGGCGCGAGGAATCGACGCTCAGGGGGCGGAATCAGCCGTTTCGGGGAGAAGCCGACCGCTCGGCGGGGCGCTTCTACCGCGTGGCGGTGGTCAGCCCTGCGGGTCGCCCTCGGGATCGGCACCGGAATGCGATTCGGATGTCGTCAGGAACGCGATCAGCCGCTCGACGAGCTCCCAATCCACGGGCTTCTTGAACGGGAACTTGACCGTGTCCTTGTCGCTGCGGTACTCGTCGAGATCGCGCTCGAGCGCTGACGGCGCCTTGTGCACCGGGTACACGCCCACGTGCTTCTTCCAGGCCGCGAAGTAGATGGTGTGACGGCCCTCGATGACCATCGCCGGCATCCCGTACTTCATCTGCTCGATGACACTCGGCTCGGCGCGATTGATCAAGGCGCGGATGCGCTCCAGGATCGATCGGACCTCGACGGGGTACTGAGAGATGTACTCGTCGATCGTCGCCGGAGTGGTGGCCATCAGACCAGGGTAGTCGCGCGACTCAGCCGCGAGAACCGCGAGGCTCGTAGCGTACGACCGGGAACGCGGCGACGACGAGCGCGCGCAGCGTCTCGAGGTCGCCGGCGACGTAGCCCGCAGCGCGGGCCTGCACGAGCACGTTGCCGATCGCGGTGGCTTCCACGGGCCCGGCGACGACCGGCAGCCCGGTCGCGTCGGCGATGAGCCGGCAGAGCAGCGCGTTCTGCGATCCGCCCCCGACGACGTGCACGACCGCGACCCTTTTGCCGCTGAGCGACGCGGCGGTGCGGATCGTCCGCGCGAATGTCCCGGCCAGCGACAGCAGGATCGAGCGGACCAGGGCGGGCCGCGATCCGGGCACGAGCAGATCGTGCGCCCGGAGCCACGCTTCGATGCGCGCGGGCATCTCGCCCGGCGCCAGGAACGTCTCGTCGTCTGCGTCGAAGACCGGTACCTCTTCTGTCACCGCCTCGGCCTGCGCGACCAGCTCGGGAACGGAGATGCTCGAGCCATCTCGCTCCCACTCCCGCACGCACTCGCTGAGCAGCCACAGCCCCATCACGTTGTGCAGGTAGCGCACACGCCCGTCGACGCCGCCCTCGTTGGTGAACCCGGCAAGCCTGCTCTCCTCCGACAGGATGGGCGCATCCGTCTCCACTCCGACCAGACCCCAGGTGCCGCACGAGATGTAGGCGAAGTCGGGCGTGGTCGCCGGCACGGCGACGACGGCGGATGCGGTGTCATGCGACCCGACGGCCGTCACGGCGATCGGTCCGCCGGCTCCGAGCTCGCGGGCGACACGGGCCTCGACCGGGCCGATCGTCGTGCCCGCATCCACCAACTCGGGGAACAGGCCCCGTGGCAGGCCCAGCATCCCGATCAGCACGTCGTCCCATTCGCCTTCGCTCACGGTGAGCAGCCCGGTCGTCGAGGCGTTGGTCCGCTCGGCGACGCCGCGGCCGGTCAGCCAGAACGCGAACAGATCGGGGATGAGGAGCATGGTGTCTGGTGCCGCGAGGTCGTTCTCCGCGGCGAGCTGGTAGAGCGTGTTGAACGGCAGGAACTGAAGGCCGTTCCGCTCGTAGAGGCGCTGCGGGCCGACCAGTGCGGTGACACGATCCGCCGCCTGCGCATTGCGGGGATCGCGATAGTGGAACGGCTCGCCGAGCACCGCGCCGTCCTTGACGAGCGCGTAGTCGCATCCCCATGAGTCGATTCCGAAGCTCGCGATCTCGGGCTCGTCGCGGACGGCCAGTGCGAGCCCGTCGAGCACGGCGCCGCGCAGCCGCGTGATGTCCCAGTGCAACTGACCGCCGGCCGGCATGGGGCCGTTCGGGAATCGGGCGACCTCTCGCAGCCGCAGCACGTTCGGCCCGGCCGTGCCGAGCATCACGCGCCCGCTCGTCGCGCCCAGGTCGACCGCGGCCACCACGCCCTCGACCATGGCTAGCGCAAGAAGGCCGCGGCGACACCCGCGTCGACCGGGATGTGCAGGCCGGTGGTGTGCGACAGGTCCGGCCCGGTGAGCACCGACACGGCGTTCGCCACGTTCTCGGGCAGCACCTCGCGCTTGAGGATCGTCCGCTGCGCGTAGAACTTGCCCAGATCCTCCTCGGCGACGCCGTAGGTCTTGGCCCGGTTCGCACCCCATCCAGCGGCGAAGATGCCCGACCCGCGCACCACGCCGTCGGGATTGATGCCGTTGACCTTGATGCCGTGCTCGCCGAGCTCGACCGCCAGCAGTCGCACCTGGTGCGCCTGGTCGGCCTTCGTCGCCGAGTAGGCGATGTTGTTGGGGCCCGCGAAGACCGAGTTCTTCGACGAGATGTAGATCACGTCGCCGCCCATGCCCTGCTCGATGAGCACGGGCGCGGTCGCCTTCGACACCAGGAACGAGCCCTTCGCCATGATGTCGTGCTGGAAGTCCCAGTCCTTCTCGGTGGTCTCGAGCAGGGGCTTCGAGAGCGAGACCCCCGCGTTGTTCACGACGATGTCGATGCCGCCGAACGCGAGCACCGCATCCTGCACCATCCGGTCGATCGCGCCAGCGTCGGTGACGTTCGCGGCGAGACCGATCGCGACGTCGGTGCCGCCAAGCTCGGCCGCGGCCGCCTGCGCCTTCGCGAGGTCGAGGTCGGCGATGACGACGCATGCACCGTCGGCGGCCAGCCGTGTGGCGATGGCCTTGCCGATCCCGGATGCCGCCCCGGTCACGAGCGCGACCCGCGTCGCGTGGGACTTCGGCTTCGGCATCCGCTGCAGCTTCGCCTCCTCGAGCGCCCAGTACTCGATGCGGAACTTCTCGCGGTCGCTGATCGGCGTGTACGACGAGATCGCCTCGGCGCCACGCATCACGTTGATCGCGTTGAGGTAGAACTCCCCGGCGACGCGGGCGGTCTGCTTGTTCGCGCCGTAGCTGAACATGCCGACACCGGGCACGAGCACGATCAGCGGGTCGGCGCCGCGCATCGCGGGACTGCCGGGCTCCGCGTGCTTCTCGTAGTACTTCGTGTAATCGGCGCGGTACTTCTCGTGCAGCGTCCGCAGCCGGACGATCGATTCCTCGACCGAGACGCCCGCCGGCACGTCGAGCAGCATCGGCCTGATCTTGGTGCGCAGGAAGTGGTCGGGGCAGCTGGTGCCCAGGGCCGCGAGCTTCGGCGCATCGGCCGAGGCGAGGAACTCGAGCACGCGCGGGTCATCGGTGAAGTGACCCACCATCGGGCGGTCGTGCGAAGCGATGCCTCGGATCGTCGGCGCGAGCGCGGCGGCCTTGGCACGGCGCTCGGCCGGCTTCAGCGCGGCGTTCTTGGCGACCGCGCGCCCGAACGCGTTCTTCTTCCCGTTCTTCGCGATGTAGGCGGCGGCGGTCTCGATGATCCAGCGGGAATTCTTCTCGGCTTCCGCGCTCGTGGATCCCCACGCGGTGATGCCGTGGCCGCCCAGGATGCAGCCCACGGCATCCGGATGCTTCTTCTTCAGGGCGGCGATGTCGAGGCCGAGCTGGAAGCCGGGTCGCCGCCAGGGCACCCAGAGCACGCGTCCGCCGAACGCTCTGGCGGTCAGCTTCTCGCCGTCCTTGGCCGTCGCGAACGCGATGCCAGAATCCGGATGCAGGTGGTCGATGTGCGCCGCATCGACGAGCGCGTGCATGGCGGTGTCGATCGAGGGGGCGGCGCCCCCGGTGCCGTGCAGGCAGTAGTCGAACGCGGCGACCATCTCGTCTTCGCGCTCAAGGCCGGGATAGACGCCGACGAGCGAACGCACTCGATCGAGCCGCAGCACGGCCAATCCCGCCTCTGTCAGCGTGCCCAGGTCGCCGCCCGAGCCCTTGACCCAGAGCAGCTCGACCGGTTCGCCCGTGACCGGGTCGGTCTCGGTGCCCTTCGCGCTGGTGTTGCCACCGGCGTAGTTCGTGTTGCGCGGATCGGAGCCGAGGCGGTTGCTGCGCTTGATCAGATCCGCCGCGGGTTTGGACAAGGGCTCTGCGGTCACGCGCCCCATCCTGCCTGGTTGCCGCCGACTCGACCCGCGACGATGCTCGCACCGTACCCGCTCGCGGCGTAGGCCGCCATCGGGTCGGCGGGCAGACCGCGGCCTTCGCGCCAGGCGGCGAGGTCGGCGCGCACGTCGGTGTAGAAGGCGTCCATCAGGATGCCGTTGGCCGCCAGCACGTCACCGCTCGCCTGGGCGGCCGCGAGCGCCTTCGTATCGACGAGGAGCGCCCGCGCCGTCATCTCCTGCACGTTGAGCACACTGCGGATCTGCCCCGGGATCTTGTCCTCGATGTTGTGGCACTGGTCGAGCATGAAGGCCACGTCGCTTCCCGCGCCGTACCCTCCGCCGCGCACCACCTCGACGACGATGCGGAACAGCTGGAACGGGTCCGCGGCCCCGACGATCAGGTCGTCGTCGGCGTAGAAGCGCGAGTTGAAGTCGAAGGAGCCGAGCTTGCCGAGGCGCAGCAGCTGCATGACGATGAACTCGATGTTGGTGCCCGGCGCATGGTGCCCGGTGTCGAGGCAGACCATGGCGCGGTCGCCGAGCGCTGCCACCTGGGCGTAGCTGGTCCCCCAGTCGGGTACATCGGTGTGATAGAACGCCGGCTCGAAGAACTTGTACTCGAGCACCAGGCGCTGCTCCGCGCCGATGCGGTCGTAGATCGTGGCGAGTGATTCGGCGAGGCGGTCCTGGCGGCCGCGCATGTCATCCTGGCCGGGGTAGTTGGTGCCGTCGGCGAGCCAGATCTTGAGGTCGCGCGAACCGGTTTCGTTCATGACGTCGATGCAGGCGAAGTGGTGGTCGATCGCCTTCTGGCGGATCTTCTTGTCCGAGTGGGTGACGCTGCCGAGCTTGTAGTCGTCGTCCTGGAACGTGTTCGAGTTGATGGTGCCGAGGCCGACGCCCAGGTCGGCCGCGTGCTTCGCCAGGTCGGCGTAGCTGTCGACCTTGTCCCATGGGATGTGCAGCGCGACGGTCGGAGCGAGCCCGGTGTGCGCGTGCACCTGGGCCGCGTCGGCGATCTTCTCGAAAGGGTCGCGCGGCACGCCCGGCTGCGCGAACACCTTGAAGCGGGTGCCCGAGTTGCCGAACGCCCACGAGGGCAGCTCGATGGCCTGCTCGGCGAGGCGAGCGGCGATGTCAGCGAAGCGAGTCATTGTGCGTCTATTCCGTGAGTGAAGCGAGCTGGTCTTCCAGGTGGAAGATCTCGGAGAGCCGGGGGGCAGCCTGGTCTGGCCTGCCGGTCAGTGCGATGAAGAAGGGGGCCATCTCGGCCTCCCAGGCGGCGGTGTCGGGGTTCTGCTCGAGGCTGCGCTGCGACCGCTCCACCGAATCGGTCTCGTAGTAGCCGATCAGCAGCCCGTCGTCGCGCAGGAAGAGCGAGTAGTTTCGACGCCCGGATGCCTCGATCGCCCGCAGCATCTGCGGCCAGACCGCGGTGTGCCGCGCCCGGTACTCGTCGAGCCGCGCCGGGTCGACCTGGAGCTGGAAGCAGACGCGCTTCATGACACCCCCTGGTGAGCAGACGATC
>JBDSKH010000068.1:0-2843 GCA_039917005.1 Pseudolysinimonas sp. | reverse complement strand
GCGGCGCTCTGCTGGTTCTCCTCCTCGTCTGTCGTGCCCGCGGGATACACGGCCTCGATCGGGATGATGGCGCGCGTCGGGTCGAACCAGGCAAGCGCGATGTCGATCCACGTCAGCGGGCTCTGCGGGCTGCCCTCGAGCACCACCGTCAGCATGTCGAGGCTGCCCTCGGTGGGATACGTCTTCTCGCCCGTCACGTCGATGACCGGCGTGGACGTGCCCTCGAGGTCGATCTCACCGATGGTGTCGTATACCGGACCCGGCTTCTCCTTGACGAAAGGAGCGGACAGCGTGCCGAGCACCACCGTGCCTGCGACGGCTCCGATCAGAAGGATCCAGCCGATCAGCGAGCTGACGGCCCGCGGATCGCGCGCCACCGGCCCCAAACGCGGATCGGGACGGATCCACGCGTCGTTGTCCGGGAAGAGGCTCACGTCGGTCCTTCGGGTTTCGAGACGCGGGCGCAAAGCGCACGCTCCTCAACCAGCGGGGATGGGATGTTCGCTGCGGGCGCACCGCGCGATCGCCTCAGCCTAGGCGAAACGCCGGTGAGGGAAGCGAGGGCGGGGCTACCGTAGAACGCATGGCCGACGACCCGCGGGAGGAGCCCTCCGAGGAGGAGTTCCGCGACATGCTGCGCGACTTCCTCGCCGGCAACACCGACATGGATCCCGCCCGTCTCGCGAGCGCCGCCGGGCTCCCCGACGATCCCGAGCTCGTGCAGCGCCTCATCGGGCAGCTGCAGCAGGCCCTGCAGAACAGCAGCGACGGCATCAACTGGGGTCTCGCGCTCGAGCAGGCCAAGAGCCTCGCTGCGCGCTCGGCGGTTCCCGCCAGCCCCGCGGAGCAGTCGGCGCTCGAGCAGGCGCTGCACGTCGCCGCGCTCTGGCTGGACGAGGCGACCGACATCGCTGCGCTGACCGTCGAGCCGGTGCTGCTCACCCGCGCCGGATGGACCGAGGCGACCATGCCGGTCTGGACCCAGCTCGCCGAGCCGGTCGCGACATCCATCGCCGATGCGCTCACGGGGGTGCTCGAAGAGCAGGCGCCGGAAGAACTCACCGGGATGCTGGGCAACGCCGGACAGCTGATGCGCAACGTGGGCGGCACCCTGTTCGCCATGCAGCTCGGCCAGGTTGTCGGTCAACTCGCGGGCGAGGTAGTCAGCGGCGGCGACGTCGGCATCCCGCTCCTGGACGGCGAGCAACGCCAGGCGGCTCTGGTGGCGCAGAACGTCGACGCGTTCGGCGCCGGGCTCGACATCCCGGCCGACGAGGTGCGCCTCTACCTGGCGGTACGCGAACTGGCGCACGCGCGGCTGTTCCGCCACGCCAAGTGGCTGCGGCTGCACCTGCTGACCCAGATCACCGACTTCGCGCGGGGCATCACGATCGACACCGACCGGCTTGAGCAGCTCGCCGCCGACTTCGACCCCTCGAACCCCGAGGAGCTTCGCGCCGCCGTGACGAACGGCGCCCTCATCCCACCCAAGACCGAGGATCAGCTCGCCGCGCTGGCCCGCCTCGAGACCATGCTCGCCCTCATCGAAGGCTGGGTGGATGTCGTGACCGCGACCGCGACGACCCGCCTGCCCAAGAGCGGGGCGATCGCCGAATCGGTTCGCCGCCGCCGCGCCGCGGGCGGACCGGCCGAGTCCGCCTTCGCGACCCTGGTCGGCCTCGAGCTGCGTCCGCGACGGCTGCGCGAGGCGGCCGCGATGTGGCAGGCGGTCCAGGATGCGGTGGGCGCCGAGGGCCGCGACGGCCTCTGGGCGCACCCCGACATCATCCCGACGGACGCGAACATCGACGACCCGGCCGCACTCGTGGCACGGCTGCAGGGCGGCACGCCCGAGCCCGACGACATCGATCAGGCGCTCGAGGACCTGCTCAACGACGAGAGCGGCGACCGCCCCACAGAGGACTGAGCTCGCCCGGTGCCTGTGGAGACGCCGCACGGCTCCGCCCGCCGATCCGGCATCCTGCCCGGATGGTTCTCAAGCTCGCCGACGACGTCCCCCTCGTGTGGCGCACCCCCACCTCGGTCCAGCTCGGCATCGACGCGCCACGGATCGTCCTCGATGACGTCGGCGCGGGCGAGGAACGACTCATCGCCGCGCTCCGGCGCGGCATCTCCCCGAGCGGCTGGAGCATGCTGGCACGGGATGCGGGCCTGACGGAGGATCGGGCTCGCGACGTTCTCGCGGCGCTCGAGCCGGTGCTGTCGCCCTTGTCAACGCCCACCACCGAATCCGGGCGCGTGCTGGTGCTGGGCGACGGTGCGATCGCAACGACGCTGGCGGCATTCCTGAGCGAAGCGGGCCGGTTGGCATCCCCGGATTCGAGCCCGCCATCGCTCGTGGTGCTGGTGGCGGCGTGGGTCGTCGGGCCCGAGGACGCGCAGCGCTGGTTGCGCCGCGACATCCCGCATGTGCCGATCGTGGCCGCGGATCGCAGCGTGACGGTGGGTCCGTTCGTGGAGCCCGGCGCGGGGCCCTGCCTCTACTGCGGACAGTTGAGCCGTACGGATGCCGACCCGGCGTGGCCCGCCATCGCGGCGCAGCTCTGGGGCCGGCCCGCGCCGCGACTGTCCTCCCTGACGGTGCACTCGGTCGCGACCTTCGCTACGCGGCGCGTCATCGCCCGGATGGACTCCGGTCCCGCGACGGCCCTCGCGTGGCGGCTCGCCGACGAGGGCGCGACGATCAGCGTCGTGCCGCAGCTGCCACATCCGGGCTGCTCGTGCGCAGCTCTGCCAGAAAGCGACTGGGCTCCCGGTTGTGCCCACGCAGACCCTGGCGAGACCACGACAGGGCGAGCCGACGCCGTGCCCGCGTGATGCCG
>JBDSKH010000067.1:0-34265 GCA_039917005.1 Pseudolysinimonas sp. | reverse complement strand
GGCCGATGCCGGCTGCTGCCCGACCGTATTCGGGAGTCGCCCACTTGCTCGCCGGATCGCAGAAGATCTCCTGCATATCGATGGCGACGAGCCAGGGGGCATCCGTCATTTGGACTCCTGAGCCTTCACCGCCGAGCGGCCGAAGACGAGGTAGCCGATGAACCCGAGCAGCAGCGCGATGAGCACGCCGAGGTTCGAGTACTGCCAGTCGGCACGGAACGCACCGTCGGCGGGGCCGAAGAAGTAGCCCAGCCAGCCGAAACCGGGGGTTCCGTTGGCGACGAGGCCCCAGCCGATCGCCGTCGCGACCACCAGGAGGATGATCGACGACCAGCGGATGCTGCCGTAGCGGCCCTTCGCGTCGTAGAGCTCCTTGTCGGCGAGGTCCTTCTTGCGCAGCAGCACGTCGGCGACGAAGATGCCGCACCACGCGGCGATCGGGACGCCCAGCGTGATGAGGAACGCCGTGAAGGGCCCGAAGAAGTCGCCGGCGATGAACAGCACGAAGATCGATCCGAGCACCATGATCACGCCGTCGATGCCGGCTGCCACGGGGCGGCGGACCTTGAGGCCGACGGCCAGCAACGACAGGCCCGACGAGTAGATGTCCATGATGGCGCCGGCGATCAGGCCGAGCACCACCACGATGGCGAACGGGATGATGAACCACGGCTGCGTCAGCGGGATGAGCGGGCCGAGCGAGTAGGAGCTGATCGCGCCGGCGAGGTCCTCCGACGATCCGGCGAGCAGCAGCCCGACGACCAGCAGGACGACGGGAGCGAGCGCCGCACCCAGCGTCGTCCACCCGACGACGCCCTTGCCGCTCGCGTTGCGCGGCAGGTAACGCGAGTAGTCGGCACCCGCGTTGACCCAGCCGAGTCCGAAGCCGGTCATCATGAAGACCAGTGCGCCGATCACGGCCGCGAGCGACCCCGCCTCGACAGCGGTGACCGCCGAGAAGTCGATCAGCGGCAGGACGGTGATCAGGTACACGATCGTCACGACGGCGGTCACGATGGTGATCCAGAACTGCACCCGCATGATCAGCGAGAAGCCGTAGATCCCGACGATCACCACGATGGCGGCGATGACGAGCAGGGCGACGATCTTGGTCACCGGGCTGTCGGCCGGCCCGCCGAGCGCCGCGACGGTCGCGTCGACCGCGAAGACGGCGCTCACGGTGAGCACGGTCTCCCACCCGACGGTGAGGATCCAGGACAGGAACGCCACCACGCGGGCGCCGTTCACCCCGAACATCGTGCGGCTGAGCACCATGGTCGGCGCTGATCCCCGCTTGCCGGCGAGCGAGACGACGCCGACGAGGAAGAAGGAGATCACGATGCCGATCACGCCGACGATCGTGGCCTGCGCGAAGGAGATGCCGAATCCGAGCACATACGCGCCGTAGGCGATCGCGAACACGGACACGTTGGCGGCGAACCAGGGCCAGAAAAGGCCGCTCGGCTTGCCGTGACGCTCACTCTCTGCGATGGTCTCGAGGCCGGTGAGTTCGACCCCCGTCTTGGTCGCGCCGGCCGAATCGGCGGGCGTCTTCGTCGTCGTCATGCGCACAACCTATCGCTGTCGGAGGTCGGCGCGCACCAGGGCGAGCGGCTACGGGTGGGCGGCCGCGCGCATCCGCATTCCGTCGGTCGACAGTACCCATACCAGCGCCAGAGCGACCCCCGCGACGAGCACCCACGGGAGCGCGGTGACGCCCAGCTGGTCGAGCACAACGCCTCCGACCAGCGCGCCGCCCGCGATCGCACTGTTGAACGCGATCGTGAGCCAGGCCGACGCGGTGTCACGGATACGCAGGGATGCGGACTGCAGCATTCGGGCCTGGATAAGGGAGGGGATGCCGCCGAAGAAGACGCCCCACGCGATCCCGCCGACGATCGTCGCCGGAACCGAACCCGGCCCGAAGACAGCGAGCGCGGCGACGCCCACAACCACTCCCGCGAGCATGAACGCGAGGGCGGCGCGTGGCCAGCGGTCGCCGACCACCCCGGCCGCGACCAGACCGACCGCGCCGGCCGCGCCATTGACGAGCAGGACAACGCTGACCGCGTCCGGTGACACCGTGCCGACCTCGGTCAGCCACGGGACGATGTAGGTCGAGAGGGTGTTCTGTCCGGTGATCAGCAGCAGGACCGTCACGCACACGATGACGATCGCCGGAATGGTGCGATCGTGCCGGGCCGGCAGCAGGATCTCGCCGGTCGCCAGCGGCACCAGATGTTGCACCGGAGGCAGGAACAGAATCACCAAGGTCGTAACCACCAGCACGACGCCCCCGACGACGGCGAACGCGAGCCGCCAGCCGAGGGCGTGACCGAGTGCCGTGCCGAGCGGCACGCCGAAGATGAAGGCCGCCGTCACGCCAGCCGACGCGACCGAGACCGCCCGTGCCAGTTGCTCACGCGGCACGAGCCGGGATGCATAGGGCGCGGTCACCGACCAGAACAGGCCGTGCGCGCACCCCGCCAGGATGCGCGATGCGACGAGCATCTCGTAGTTCAGCGAGACGGCCCCCAGCACCATCGCCACCGCGAAGACGCCGAGGAGCACGACCATGAGCTGCTTGCGCGGAAAGCGCGTCGCAAGTGCGGTGAGCGGCACGGCGGTGACGACGACGGTGACCGCGAAGATGGTGACGAGCAGGCCGATCCGCGAAAGGGAGACATCCAGCTCGTCGGCCATCTCGGGCAGCAGTCCGGTTGGCAGGAATTCGCTCGTGACGACCACGAACATGGCACCCGCGATGACCAGCAACCGGAACAGCGGGAAGGGCGTCACGCTGGGCTGGGTGGTCATCACCTTCACGATAACGTGAGTCCATGGCCCACGATTCCACACATTGGATCGTCACCCTGGTATGCCGCGATCGGCCCGGTATCGTGCACGCCGTGAGCGGTGCCATCGTCGAGGCCGCCGGCAACATCACCGAGTCGCAGCAGTTCTCGAGCGACGACACCGGCACCTTCTTCATGCGCCTGCAGGTCGAGTCCGGCGCCTCGCGTGAGGCGTTCGAGACCGCGCTCGGCCCGGTCACCGACCGGTACGGGATGACGTGGCGGCTCGACGTGGTCGGGCGGCCGTTGCGCACCCTCGTGCTGGTCTCGACCGCCGCGCACTGCCTGAACGACCTGCTCTTCCGCCAGCGCGCCGGACAGCTACCGGTCGAGATCCCTCTGGTGCTCGCCAACCACCCCGACCTGGCCGAGCTGGCCGCGTTCTACGGCATCCCGTTCGAAGCGCATCCGGTCTCCGGCGCCGCGCAGAAGTCGTCCTTCGAGAAGCGCATCCTGGATGCCGTCGACGAGCACGACATCGAGCTGGTGGTGCTCGCGCGGTACATGCAGGTCCTGTCGCCGGGGATATGCGACGCGCTCGCGGGCCGCATCATCAACATCCACCACTCCTTCCTGCCTGGCTTCAAGGGCGCCAACCCCTACAAGCAGGCGCACGCTCGCGGAGTGAAGATCATCGGTGCCACCGCGCACTTCGTCACGAGTGATCTCGACGAGGGGCCGATCATCGAGCAGAACATCGTGCGCGTCGACCACACCCGCACGCCGGCGGAGCTCGTCGCGATCGGCCAGGACGAGGAGTCCCGCACCCTCACGCAGGCCGTGAAGTGGTTCGCCGAGGATCGGGTGCTGCTCGACGGCGCCCGTACGATCATCTTCAGATGACCACGACCCTGCTGACCGGCGCGACGCAGCTCGATGAGCGCGGTGAGGTGGCCGGCGCCTGGGTGCTGCTCGACGGCGACACCATTGCGTCAACCGGCTCGGGGCCGGGCGCTCCGGATGCCGACGAGACCCTCGACCTGCACGGCGCGACCCTGGTCCCCGGCTTCGTCGATCTGCACGGGCACGGAGGCGGTGGGCACGCGTACGACGACGGGGGCGACGAGCTCGCGGCCGCCCTGGCCGCGCATCGGGCACACGGCACGACGCGCGCCCTCGTCAGCCTCGTCGCGAACCCGCTCGCCGAGCTGCGCGAGCGCCTCGCCGAGATCGCCGAGCTCGCGGCATCCGACCCGCTCGTGCTCGGCTCGCACCTCGAAGGCCCGTTCCTGGCGACGGCTCGCCGGGGCGCCCACAACGCCGACTACCTGCGCCCACCCGACTCGGCCGACATCGACGGGCTGGTCTCCGCGGCCGGGGGCACCCTGCGCCAGCTCACTCTCGCGCCCGAGCTGCCCGGGGCGCTCGACGCGATACCGCAGTTGGTCGAGGCCGGCGTGGTCGTCGCGGTCGGGCACACCGAGGCAACCGCCGAGCAGACGCGTGCCGCGTTCGACGCGGGGGCCCGCCTGCTGACACATGCCTTCAATGCCATGCCCGGCATCCATCACCGCGCGCCGGGCCCCGTCGTGGCAGCGCTCGAGGACGACCGCGTGACGCTCGAACTGATTCTTGACGGCGAGCACGTGCATGGCGACGTCGCCCGCCTGCTGCTCGAGCAGGCTCCCGGCCGCGTCGCGCTGATCACGGATGCGATGGCCGCCGCCGGAGCCGACGACGGCGACTACCGCCTGGGCTCGCTCAACGTCAGCGTGCGGAACGGCCTCGCTCACCTGTCCGGAACGTCGACCATCGCCGGTTCGACGCTCACGCAGGACGCGGCGCTGCGCATCGCCCTGCGGATCGGCCTCCCGGCCCCCGCCGCCGTGGCCGCGCTCACGGCCGTGCCCGCCCGGGCGATCGGACTCGGCGACCGGCTCGGACTCATCGAGCCGGAGTACGCTGCCGACGTCGTCGTCCTCGACGACTCGCACCACGTCACAGCCGTGTGGGCCGCGGGCTCGCGTCTGGTCTGACGGCAACGGTTTTCGCGAGGAGCATCATGTACGAGGTACCGGATCAGACCGGCCGCCGCATCGTCGTCACCGGCGCCAACAGCGGGCTCGGCAAAGAGGCCGCGAAACGACTGGCCGCGGCCGGTGCCGAGGTGATCATGGCGGTGCGGACGCCGGAGAAGGGCGAGGCGGCCCGCGCCGAGATCGAGGCCGAGGTGCCCGGGGCACGGCTCGAGGTGCTCCGTATCGACCTCTCCGACCTCGCCAGCGTGCGGGCGTTCGCCGCCGCGATGGTCGCGGATGTTCGCCCGCTGCACACCCTCGTCAACAACGCGGGGGTGATGGCACCCCGCGAGCGCTTCGAGACGGCCGACGGCTTCGAGCTGCAGTTCGGGAGCGACTTCCTCGGCCCGTTCGCGCTCACCCAGCTGCTGCTGCCGAAGCTTCTGACCGCAGACGCGCCACGGGTGGTCACGATGTCGAGCACCGTCGCCCGGATCGGCCGTATCCACCTCGACGACCTGAACGGCGAGCAGCGACGATACGTGCCGTTCCGCGAATACGCGCAGGCGAAGCTGGCGAACCTCCTGATGGCCACCCGGCTCGCCGCGATCTCACGCGAGCGCGGCTGGGCCCTTCGCAGCATCGCGTCGCATCCCGGATACACCCGCACCAATCTGCAGACCGCCGGCGAGAACCTCGGGCGGGTCAAGCAGCGCCAGCCCACACGTGTCGCGGCGCCCTGGACCCAGGACGTCGAGATGGGCACCGAATCGCTGCTCTACGGTGCGGCCGATCCGGCAGCCGAGAACGGCGCGTACTACGGCCCTCGGAACGGCACGAGGGGACGGTCGCGGCGATTGCGTCTGCCGTCCAGCGCCCGGCGCTCGGATCCGGGGGCGCTCTGGGCCGCCGCCGAGCAGCTCACCGGCACGAGCCTGCCGCGCTCCTAGCGCTCGGCTTCCGTTTTCAGCGCTCGGCTCTGCCTTAGCTTCGAGCGCTTAGCGCTCGAACGAGAGCCGGTTGTCCCAGGCGAAGCGGTAGTAGTCGCGGTAGGCGAGCTTCGCCCCCGCTGCCTCGTCGACGATGACCGTCACGAGCGGATGCAGCTGGATCGCGGACCCCGGCAGGCTCGACGAGAGGGGCCCCTCGACGGCGCCCGCGATGGCATCCGCCTTGGCCTCGCCGAACGCGAGCAGCACGAGGTGCCGCGCCTGCAGGATCGTGCCAAGCCCCTGCGTCAGGCAGTGGCTCGGCACCTGGTCGGGCGAGTCGAAGAAGCGCGCGTTGTCGGCACGGGTCTGCTCGGTCAGCGTCTTCACGCGCGTGCGCGACGCCAGTGACGAGCCGGGCTCGTTGAAACCGATGTGCCCGGTGCGGCCGATGCCCAGCACCTGCAGGTCGACGCCTCCGGCCGCCACGATGTCGTGCTCGTAACGCTCGCCTGCACCCTCCGTCGGGCCGCCGTCGTCGCCGGGCACGCGCACCAGGACGGGATCGAGCCCGAGCGGCTCGACGACCTCCTGCGTGATCACGGCACGGTAGCTCTCCGGGTGTCCGGGCGGCAGCCCGATGTACTCGTCCAGCGCGAAGCCGCGCACCCGCCCCAGGTCGAGCGAGCGCGCGGCGAGCGCCTTCCACACGGGAAGCGGGGTGGATCCGGTGGCGAGGCCGAGCACCGCATCCGGCTTGCGGGCGACGAGGCGCGCGATGAACTCGGCGGCCAGCTCGCCACCCTCCGCCGGATCACGGACCAGCACCACCTCGGCCATCAGAGGGCCTCTGCCGTGGCGGGCACAGCATCCAGGGCGCCCATGAGGGCCGCGCCGACTGCGGCCGCCGGGAAGTCGTTCGGCACGAGCGCGACACGGTCGGGCAGCTGCAACGAGGCGAGGAACTCGGAGCTGTCGGCCCAGCCCTGCAACACGCCGCGCACATCGGCGAGCAGCACGTCGCCGAGGGAGGAGAGTCCGCCGCCGATCACCACGTCGTCGACGTCCACCGTGAGCACGAGCAACCGTACCGCCGCGGCGACGTTGTCGACCAGCCGGGCGCGCACCTCGATCGCGAGAGCGTCGCCGGCATCCGCGGCTGCGAAAAGCGCCCGCACCGGCTTGGGATCGTCGGTCGGCCACTGGCGCGCCACCGCCGACCCAGAAGCCATGAGCTCGAGGCAGCCGCGCTGGCCGCACGGGCAGAGCGGGCCGGCCGGGTCGACCGGGATGTGCCCGATCTCGCCCGCCACGCCGCGCGATCCGCGCCAGAGGCGCCCGCCGAGGACGAGTCCGGCGGCAAGCCCGGTGCCGAGGTTGAGATACGCCATCGACTGCGACGAGGTGCGGCCGAGCAGGGCGAACGCCCCGAGGGCGGCCGCGTTGACGTCGTTCTCGACGCGCACCGAGCGGCCGAGGCGCGCTTCGAGCTCGCTGCCCAGGTCGAGCCCGGACAGGCCGAGGTTCACGGCATGTTCCACCCGCCCGGACGCCACGTCGACGGCTCCGGGGATGCCGATGCCGATCGACCCGAAGTCGTCGGGGGCACAGCCGGCGAGCTCCGCGAGACGTCGCACCGCCTCCACAGAGGTCGCGAGCACCGACTCGGCGCCGAAGCCCGTCGCGAGCCGCAGCTCATGGACGACGCGGCCGGACGCCTCGAGGGCCACCGCATCCGTCTTCGTGCCGCCGATGTCGATGCCGACCCGAAGATGCGCGGTCGGCAGGGTGGAGGCGGTCACGACTCTCCTCCGATGAGACGCAGGAGGGCCTGCCCGGCGTAGCGGGATGCTCCGAAGGTCGCGATGTCGGCGTAGGCGCGGTCGGGCGATGGCCAACCCATGTCGACGACCACCACATCCGGGTTCGCACCGCGAGCGATGTCGATGGCGTCACGCACCCAGGCGCGGCGGTGATTGTCCTTGCCGACGATGACGGTGGGGACACCTGCCACCGGCAGAACGTCGCCCTCTCGTATCGCTGTGGTCGGCGCACCGGCCGCGGCCGGGCCCCAGGGCGCGTGGCCGACCGCGATGTTGGCATCGGTCTCGAGGCTCAGGATGCGGGCATCGGGGTCGATGAGCACGCCGCGGCCGATGTCGAACGCCGCGATGCCGATCTCCAGGTCGAATGCGGGCTCGGGGGTGGCGAGGGCCGACAGCGGCGCCGGAGCCGCGAGCGACTCGGCGAGCGCGCGGTTCCGGGCCGCCGCGTCGGCGAGCCTCTCGGCGGGCAGCGTGCCGTCGGCGACGGCGGCGGCGAGGGCGGCCTCGATCTCGGCCATCTGGGAGTCGGTGTTCTTCGTGCCGATGCAAAGCAGGTCGCAGCCGCCGGCGATCGCCCGCACGGCCGCCGCGGGGATCCCGATCTCGCCGCTCGCCCCGACCATGTCGAGGGCGTCCGACACGATCACGCCCTCGAAGCCGAGCTCGCCGCGCAGCACGCCGTCGAGGATGACGGAGGAGAACGTCGCCGGCTGGTCGGGATCGAGCTGGGGCAGCATCACGTGCGACGACATGATCGTGCGGGCGCCGGCCTGAACGGCCGCCACGAACGGCCGCAGCTCGCGCAGGCGCAGCTCGGCGAGCGGCAGGTCGACGACCGGGAGCGCGAGGTGCGAGTCCTGCGCCGTGTCGCCGTGACCGGGGAAGTGCTTGGCGCTGACGGCGACGCCCTCCGCTTCGTGCGCGACGATCCAGGCGGCCGTGTGTGCCGACACGAGTCCGGGGTCGTCGCCGAAGCTCCGGACGCCGATGACGGGGTTGTCGGGATTCGAATTGATGTCGACGTCGGGAGCGAAGTTGAGGTTGACGCCGACCGCGCGCAGCTCGAGGGCGACCGAGCGCGCGACGTCGGCGGTCAGGTCGAGGTCGTCGATCTGTCCGAGAAGGGCGTTGCCGGGATACGGCGAGCCGGTCGCGTAGTACAGCCGCGTGACGTCGCCGCCTTCCTCGTCGATCGCGATGAGCGCCAGCGGGTTCGCCTCGCGGATGGCGTCGGTGAGGGCGCGCACCTGCGCGCGGGACACGATGTTCTCGCCGAACAGGCAGACTCCGCCGAGCCCGGCGCGCAGCCGGGCGGCCAGCCATTCCGGCAGCTCGGTGCCGACGAAACCGGGGAGGAGGACCGCGGCGGCCCTGCCCTGAGTAGCGCCGTCAGGCGCGTGTCGAAGGGTCATCCCTTCACCGCCCCTGCGGCGATGCCCGACGCCATCCGGCCCTGCACGAGCAGGAAGAAGATGATGACCGGGATGGCCATGAGGGTCGAGCCCGCCATGATGGCCGCCCAGTCGGTCGCCTGGGTGGCCTGCACGAACGCGTTGAGCCAGACCGGCAGCGTGCGGGTGTCGGGCTTGTTCATGACGACGAGGGCGAAGGTGAACTCGTTCCAGGCCTGGATGAACGCGAAGACGCCGGTCGCCGTGAGCCCCGGCCCGAGCAGGGGCAGCGTCACCCGGAAGAACGCCCCCATGCGCGAGCACCCGTCGACCATCGCGGCTTCCTCCAGTTCGATCGGGATGCCGCCCACGAAGCCGCGGAGCGTCCAGATCGTGAACGGCAGAACGGTCGCCAGATAGACGAGCGTGAGGCCGATGATCGTGTTGATGAGGGCCCAGCCATCCAGGACCCGGAAGACCGACACGATCATCGCCTCAGCCGGGATCATCTGGGCCACCAGCAGCAGCACGATCAGCGTACGACGGCTCTTGAAGCGGAATCGCGTGAGCGCGAGAGCGGCGAAGAACGCGAAGAAGAGGGCGAAGACCACGGTCGACACCGTCACGATGACCGACGTGCTCAGGGCCGGGAGGAACTCGATGCTGCCTGAGGGCTCGGTGACAACGGTCACGAAGTTGCGGAGCGTGAACTGGTCTGGCCAGAAGTGCGGCGTCGAGTCCTGCACGGCGCTCGTCGGCAGCAGCGCCGAGTTCAGCATCCAGTAGACCGGGAACGTCGAGAAGACGAAGACGATCACGGCGAGCGAGCTCATCAGCACGCGCACGGGCAGCTTCGTGTGGTCTCTCATGCCTCGTCCTGCCTCAGGGTGCTGCGGATGTAGTAGGCCGAGAGCGCCATCATGACGATCACGAGGATGACGGCGATCGCGCCGCCCGCCCCGAGGTCGCCGCCCGCGATCGAGACGTTGTAGATGTAGACGCCGATGGTGCTGGTGTCGGCCGAGATGCCGCCGATCGACTGCAGCGCCTTGATCTGCGGGAAGACGCGCATGTCCCAGATGATCTGCAGCAGGAGCAGCACGAGCAGCACCGGGCGGATGTAGGGGAACGTGATGAACCGGAACCGCTGCAGGCCGGTCGACCCGTCGAGTTCCGCCGCCTCCAGCACCTCTCCGGGCACCTGGGTGAGCCCGGCGAAGGTGGTGAAGGCGACGAAAGGCACCGACTGCCAGGTGATGATCACCGTGGCGACGAAGAAGAAGCTGAGGGGCTCGATCAGCCAGCTGTGGCCGATGAAGTCGAGTCCGAAGACCGTGCTGAGCACGTAGTTCACGACCCCGGACTGGGTGTCGAAGAGCCAGCCCCAGACGACGGTCGCCGTGATGGGCGGCATCGCCCAGGCCAGCAGGAGGCCCGCAGAGACCAGGAGCTTGAATCCCTTGTTCAGCCGGGTCATGAGCAGTGCGATCAGCACGCCCAGCAGCATGGTGGTCACCACGTTGACGAGGGCGAACAGGATGCTGCGGCCGAGCACCTGCCAGAAGACCGGGTCGGTGAGCACGTCGGCGTAGTTCTCGAACCAGACCCAACCGGGAGCGGCACCGAAGATCTGCGCGCGGCCGAACTCCTGGAACGAGATGATGAGCAGCTGGAGCAGCGGCCATCCGGTGAGTGCCAGGATGACGATGCCGGCGGGGATCAGCAGCAGGTAGGGCAACAGCTCGCCTCGGCGGCGGCTGCTCAGCCTCCGGCCGCGCAACGCGAGAGTCATGTGGGGTCTCCGAGTAGAGTTCGCACGTGCCCCGGACGCTTTCCTAGGGCGACGGGCACCGGGTGGGATGGCGGTGCGATTCAGACTCGCACCGCCATCCCCGTAGGGCCAGCGCGGAGGCTAGCCGTTCAGGATGTCCTCGATCTTGGTATCGAGCTCCGTCGCCAGGGCCTCGGCGTCGCCGCCGTTGGCCAGCTGGACGAAGAAGTCCTGGAGGACGCGCGATGCCTCGACGTCGGCCCACTTCGGGCTCGCCGGGGTCAGCTTCGCGTTGGCGGCGGCGTCGGCGATGACCTTCGCCAGCTCCGGCGTCGCAGCCGCGACCTTGTCACCCAGCGACGTCAGCGCGGGCACGAGGCCGGCACCCGCCAGGATCGTCTGGTACTCAGGGCTCTCGATGATCGCGAGCGCCTTCGTGGCCAGTGCGGGGTGCGCGGACTTCGCCGAGACGGCGATGTTCGAGCCACCGGCGAACACCTGAGCGGCGCCGCCGTCCGCGCCCGGGAGGGCGAAGGTTCCGAGGGTGTCGGTCAGTGCGGTGGCTGCCTGGTCCTCGTCGGCCACGATCGACCAGTACGCCCAGCTCGGCGCGGAGATGGTCGCTGCCTTCTCCTCACGGAACGGAACCCACAGTTCGGTCTCGTCGCCGTCCTTCGGCGCGGTCGAGCTCGCCATGAGCTGCTGGACCTGCTTGAGGCCCTTCAGAGACTCGGCGGACGAGAACTGCGCGTCCCACGATCCGTCGTCACCCTGGACGGCGACCTCGCCACCGTTCTCCCAGACGAAGGGGAGAGCGTTGTACCAGTCCTGTCCGGGGTACCAGACGCCCGAGACGCCGGGGAGGGCAGCGGCGAGCGTGCCCGCGTTGTCCACGTACTCCTCGAGGGTGGTCGGAACCTCGACGCCCGCCGTCGCGTACTGCGCCGTGTTGTAGAACACGATGCGAGCACCCGAGTAGTAGGGAGCGGCGAAGAACTTGCCGTCGTACGATCCCGCCTCCGTGAAGCCGGGGAGCAGGTCGTCACCGCCGAGCGCCTCGTACTGGTCGGTCAGGTCGAGGAACGCGCCGGCCGACGTGAACGCTGCGGCCTGCGTGTTTCCGACCTCCACGACATCGGGGGAGTCGTTCGACGACAGGCTCGTGGTCAGCAGGTCGACCAGGCCGGTCCACTGCTGCTCCTCGATGGTCAGAGTCGAACCGGGGTTCTCGTCTTCGAACGTCGTCTTCAGGTAGTCGCGGGCATCCTGCGGCGTGTCGGTTCCGACGAGCCAGACGCGGATGTCTCCGGTCGCCTCCTCGGCGGGCGCCGACGGCGCACATCCTGCGAGGACGAGCGCAGCCGCGGCAACCGTTGCCGCAGCGAGAGCGAGTTTCCTCATTGCTGTTTCCTTTCCTAGGGCGACGGTGTCAGCGTGTGCTGGCACCCCGTGGTGCGGGGAGTGGGATCAGGAGACCCCGAGTTGCCCCGACAGGACCATGGCGGCAGCACCGCGCATGACGATGTCCTGACCGAGAGCGGTCATCCGAACCGTCAGATCGCCGTGGAATTCGGCCATCGTCCGGTTGCGGAGGGTGTCGAGGGCCGCCTCGGTGAGGGGGCCGTCGAGCAGTTCGGCGGGGCCGCTGAGCACGAGCTCCGCCAGATCCAGGGCGCCCACGACGGGCGCGAGGGCGATTCCGAGCCGCTCCCCGGCGAGACGCAGGATGTGCTCCCGCTCGGCGGGGTCGTCGGTCGCCTCGAGTTTCGCGGTGAGCCGGGGGATGGCCAGCCATGTCTCGAGGCACCCGACCTTGCCGCATGCGCAGAGCTCGCCACCGTCGGTGCCGACCATCACGTGGCCGATCTCCCCCGCGGCGAAGCGGTTGCCGAACAGCGGCGTGCCGCCCAGCAGCAGGCCGGCCCCGACACCGTGGCCGATCTTGACCAGCATGGTGTCGCTGAGCGCCCCGCCGAAGCTGTGCTCGGCGAGGACGGCCGCGTTGGCGTCGTTGGCGACGATGACCGGCAGTCCCGTCGCCTGCTCGAGGAGCGCCTGCAGCGGCAGGTCGCTCCATCCCAGGTTGGGCGCGCTGATGACGGTTCCGCCGAGGTCGACGACGCCGGGGGAACCGACGCCGATGCCCAGGATGGGGACGCTGGCCGCCGCCACGAGTTCGGCCGTGAGGGCGACGACCTTGTCGACGACCGACTGGCCGCTGGCGTTCTCGAGATCCACCTCGCGGCGCTCGAGGATGTGCCCGTCGAGGTCGAGCACGCTGCCGCGCAGCACGGCGTGGTCGCTGAGGTCGAGACCGAGGATCTGGAACCCGGTGCGGTTGATGTCGAGCAGGGTGGCGGGCTTGCCCGGCCGCGCGCCATGCTCTGACGACGGAGTGCGCTGACCGAGCTCGACGACCAGGTCGTCGACGATGAGCTGGGCGACGAGGTCGGAGATGGTGACCCGGGTGAGGCCGGTGGCACGGGCCAGGTCGGCGCGG
Source organism: Pseudolysinimonas sp. (assembly GCA_039917005.1). Lineage (GTDB taxonomy): Bacteria > Actinomycetota > Actinomycetes > Actinomycetales > Microbacteriaceae > JBDSKH01. Next base: position 21,035 of record JBDSKH010000067.1, on the reverse strand, counting down.
GAGATGGTGCCCGACCGGTAGAGGGTCTGGAGGACGAGGGCCCGGTTGTGACTGCGCGAGTGCTCCGGCAGGGACTTCGCGCTCGGCCGCAGGATGCGACCGGTGGCGTATCCGGATGCCGATGGCGTTGACATGTTTGTTAGTAAAGCGTACGAACAATCAGAATGCAAGACGTCCGTCGCACAGGGTTTTCCCGGACGAAGCCAGGCGGGCGCATAGCCCCCACCGCAAGAGTAGGTGCATGACTTCTCGCTCCCGCCGTCCCCTCGCCCTCGGATTCGCCGCTCTCGGGATGCTCTCGCTCGCCGGGTGCGCCGTCCAGACGGCGGTCGCGGGCACGGCGGGCGACAACTCCACCGGCGCACCCGACTCGGCCGCGACATCCGGGTATGCCGACGGCACGTACACCGTCGAGGCTGGTTATCAGGCGCCCAGCGGCGACGAATCGATCGTGGTCGAGCTGACGCTCGTCGATGACACCGTCACCGCGGTCACCGTGTCGGGCGACGCCACCGATCACGAGGCTCGCGAGTGGCAGGGGCGTTTCGCGTCCGCGATCTCCGGCGAGATCGTCGGCAAGGACATCTCGGCGCTCTCGGTGTCGCGCGTTGCCGGCGCCTCGCTCACCGCCAACGGTTTCAACTCAGCCCTCGACGAAATCCGTTCGCAGGCCGCGTGAACCTCAGAGGGGCCTGCGTCGTTCTTGTATGTGTAACGCTGTAGCCACCGCGTGAGGCGGTGATTCCGAAGCACACACGACCGAGGAGATCCACAATGCCCCGAACGACCACTCGCGCCGCCGCACTGACCTTCACGGCGCTCGGCCTGATGGGTGCGCTCGCCGCCTGTGCGCCGGCGACGACCGGCGGCGGAACCGGCGGCGGAGACGCCGGCGGCAGCACGGATGGCACCTACAAGGACGGCAGCTACACCGCCGACGGAAGCTACCAGGCACCGAGCGGCACGGAGTCGATCACGGTCGAGATCACCCTCGCCGACGACAAGATCTCCGAGGTGACCGTCACCCCGCACGCCACCGACCCGACCGCCAAGGGCCACCAGGCGGAGTTCGTGGGCGGAATCGCCGACCAGATCGTCGGCCAGGACATCGACACCATCAACGTGACCAAGGTCTCGGGCTCGTCATTGACCAGCGGCGGATTCAAGATCGCGATCGCCGCCATCAAGGAACAGGCACTGGAGTCCTGATCGCCGAACCCGCCGCGCTGCCGAGCGCCTGGGACTTCGAGGCGATCGGTGCGCCATGGCGCATCGAGACGGTGGATGTCCTGAGCGACGCCCAGCGCGAGGCCGTGCTCGAGCGGGTCGAGCGTTTCGATCGCGACTGGTCGCGGTTCCGCGACGATTCGGTGATCACGAAGATCTCCCGCACGGCCGGACGGCACCGCCTGCCCGCCGACGCCGGTCCTCTCCTCGACTGGTATCGCCTCCTCTACGAAGGCACGGGCGGCCGGGTATCCCCTCTCGTCGGCCGCACCATGGAGTCGCTGGGCTACGACTCCAGCTACCGGCTCACGCCCGCCGCCGATCTCACACCGGTGCCCGCATGGGACGAGGCCGTGGCCTGGGACGGCGAATTCCTCGAGACGATCGGCCCGGTGCTGCTCGACGTGGGCGCCGCCGGGAAGGGGTACCTCGTCGACCTGGTCGCCGGCATTCTCACGATGCACGGCATCGGCACCTTCGTCGTCGATGCGAGCGGAGACCTCGTGGCGCGGGGCGCGACGTCCGAGCGCGTCGCCCTCGAGCATCCGGCCGACCCGTCGAAGGCGATCGGCGTGGTGCCGCTGAAGAACGGCGCCCTTGCCGCGAGCGCCACGAACCGACGCACCTGGGGCCACGGCCTCCACCACGTGATCGACGCGGTGACCGGGCTGCCGACCGCCGGAGTGGTCGCCACCTGGGCGCTCGCACCCGATACCCTCCACGCAGACGGTCTCGCGACCGCCCTGTTCTTCGATCCAGCGCCAGACCTCCTGCAGTCCCCAGCTGTGTCCTATGTCCGAATGTTCGCCGACGGCCGAGTGGAAGCCTCGCCGTCTTTCCCCGGGGAGTTATTCCTATGACCGCTTGGCTCGATCGAATCCTGGGCCGCGTCACGATGTACGCGCTCGTCATCATCTCTCTCGGCTTCCTCGGCGTCGTCGCCCTGGTGCTCAGCCTCCTCGGCCGGCTGAGCTACTCGCCGCTCGAGATCCTTGCCAGCGCGGCCGTGCTGCTGGTGGTGACGTATCTGTCGAGTCGGTTGTTCGGGCTGATCTTCCGGGTGCGGCCCCAGCTGAGCTCGACGGTGATCACCGCACTCCTGCTGCTGTTCATCTTCATCCCGACGATCGACCCGGTCGGGCTGGGGATGCTGGCGCTGGCCGCGCTGCTGGCCACCGCCTCGAAGTTCCTGCTCGCGATCCGCGGGCGGCACATATTCAACCCGGCGGCGGCCGGCGCGATGATCGTGAGCGTGCTGCCGTTCCTGAGTGGCACGTTCGTGTCGTGGTGGCTCGGTACCTCCGACATGCTGCCGTTCACAGCGCTTACCGCATTCCTCATCCTGTTCCGCACCCGCAAGCTGTGGCTGGGCGGGCTGTTCCTGGTCTCCGCGGTCCTTGTCGCTGTGGTCGCGGCCGGCGTCAACGGATTCCCGATGACCGACGCGGCCGCGACGGCGCTGCTGAGTTCGCCGATCGTGTTCTTCGCCGGCTTCATGCTGAGCGAGCCGCTGACGCTGCCGCCGCGTCGCTGGCAGCAGCTCGCCGAGGCCGTCCTCGTCGCGCTGTTCTTCGCGCCGGGGATCAGCGTCTTCGGCCTGTTCTTCTCCAGCCCTCAGTTCGCGCTGGTCGTCGGCAACCTGTTCGCGTTCTTCTTCGGGCAGCGACGCGGCCTGCGCCTGAGCTACGTCGGCAAGAAGCAGTTGACGCCGACCAGCTGGGAGTTCGAGTTCGCTCCCAGGTACCCGGTGCGCTTCACCGCGGGGCAGTTCATGGAGCTCACGCTCCCGCACCCCCGCACTGACAGCCGCGGCTGGCGCCGCGTGTTCAGCATCGCGGCAGCCCCCGGCGGCAACGTCCGATTCGGCATCCGGCTACCCGAGAGGACCAGCAGCTTCAAGAAGGCGCTTCTCGCCCTCGAGCCGGGCGCGAAGGTCTCCGCCACCTCGGTCGGCGGCGACTTCGTGCTGCCGAAGGGCGACGGCCCCCTGCTGCTCGTCGCGGGCGGCATCGGCATCACGCCGTACGTCAGCCAGCTCGAACAGCTCTCCGCGGCAGACGCCAAACGTGATGTCGCGCTCGTCTACGCAATCAGCACCCCCGACGATCTGGCGTACGTAGACCTGCTCGCGAAGGCGGGCTGCAGCGCGGTGACCGTCGTCTCGGCCGAGAAGCCAGCCAACCTGCCGAAGGGCTGGACGTGGGTGGAGGCTCGCCGTCTCACCGGCGACCAGCTGCTGGCGGCGGTGCCCGACGTGAAGAGCCGTCACACTTACCTGTCGGGGACGCCGGCGATGGTCGGCGCTCTCAAACAGGCACTACACAAGGCGGGCGTCGGCCGCATCCACACGGACGTCTTCATCGGCTACTGAGCTTCCACCGCGCTGTTCGCCCTGCGCGAGCAGGCTGGCACTCTGCGTGCCCGAGTGCTAATTTCGAGCTAGTTGAGTCAAGGCGACTCAAGTTAGCTCTTCAGGAGGAACCATGGCGATGTATCTCGATTCGCGACAGGGTCCGCGGCTCATGCCGATGGATCTCTCCCGCACCGGCGACAGCTACGTGCTGAACGCCGATCTTCCGGGCATCGACCCGGCCAGCGTCGACGTGAACGTCGATGGCCAGCTGCTCAGCATCCGTGCCGAACGTCCGGCCCCCAGCGCCGAGGGCGTGACCTGGATCGCGCGAGAGCGCCGCACGGGCACCTTCCTGCGTCGCTTCTCGCTCGGTCAGAACGTCGACACCTCGGGCATCTCGGCCAACTACGAGAACGGCGTCCTGAGCGTCGTCATCCCGGTCGCCGAGAAAGCCAAGCCGCGCAAGATCGTGGTGCAGCCCACCGCGTCGGCCGCCCCCGCGGCGCCCGTCAAGGCCGCGAAGGTCAAGGCCGCCGCGTAGGCACGCGTCGGGAAGCCGACCCAACTACGGCACAACCGGACCGCCGAGCTCATAGTGGGCTCGGCGGTGCGGTTTATCCGTAGTTAGACACGCCCGCCGCTCTAGCGTGGTCCCATGACCCTCGGCGAAGACGAACCCGACGCCCGCGGCCGCACCGGCCTGCACCTCCTCGGTCGCGACCTGGCACGCAATCCGGATGTGCGGGTGACCGACGTCGAGCTGGTCGCCACCGCCTGGCATGTGCTGCGCCGCACCACCTTCGAGCAGCGGGATGCCGCAGGGGCATGGGTGCGCAAGACCGCCGAGACCTATGACCGCGGCAACGGCGCCACGATCCTGCTGTACGACCGTGAGCGCCGTACGGTGCTGCTGACGCGGCAGTTCCGCTACCCGGTCTACGTGAACGACCATCCCGACGGCATGCTGATCGAGACCGCCGCCGGCCTGCTCGACGACGACGCGCCGGAGGCCGCGATCCGGCGTGAGGCGATCGAGGAGACCGGTCACGAGGTGGGCGAGCTCGAGCATGTCTTCGACGTGTTCATGAGCCCCGGGTCGGTGACCGAGCGGCTGCACTTCTACGCGGCGCCGTACAGCGCCGACACGGCACGGCACGCCGGCGGCGGCCTCGTCGACGAGGGCGAGCAGATCGAGGTGATCGAGCTGGATATCGACGACGCCGTGGCGCAGATCGGAGCCGGCATCGTGGATGCGAAGACCATCATGCTGCTGCAGTGGGCGGTGCTGAGCGGGCCGTTCAGCGTCGGACGCTCTTCATAGGATCGACGCATGGCGTCGTTCGCAGATAAACCTGTCCACTACTTCGCCTCGGCCGACGAATGGCGCGATTTCCTCGAGTCCGACCCGCACGACGACGGCGTGCGTCTGCGGCTGCGCAAGAAGACCTCGAACGCCCCGGGCATCACCTGGCAGGAGGCTGTCGATGTGGCGCTCTGCTACGGCTGGATCGACGGCCAGGCCGGCCGTCTCGACGACGACTACACCTTGCAGGCCTTCACGCCGCGTCGCAAGAACAGCCCCTGGTCGGTGATCAATCAGGGCCACGTCGCTCGGTTGATCGAGGCGGGGCTGATGCGCCCCGGCGGTCAGGCCGAGATCGATCGCGCCAAGGGCGACGGTCGATGGGATGCGGCCTACCGGCAGAAGGATGCCGCGCCGCCGCCCGACCTCCAGGCCGCGCTCGACGCGTCGCCGGCGGCCGCGGCGAAGTACGCGACGCTCACGAAGCAGAACTCGTTCGCGATCATCTTCCGGATAAACGGCGTCAAGCGCCCCGAAACGCGGGCACGCAAGATCGCCGAATTCGTGGCGATGCTCGAGAGGGGCGAGACGATCTACCCGCAGAAGGGCTAGCCCAGGCGCGCTCGCAGGTTCTCGTCGAGCGCGGCGAGGAAGTCCTCGGTCGTCAGGTACGGAGCATCGTCTGAGATCAGGGTGGCCAGATCCTTGGTCATCTTGCCGCTCTCGACCGTCGTGATGACGACGTCCTCGAGGGTCGACGCGAAGTCGATGAGCTTCTGGTTGCCATCGAGCTTGCCTCGGTGCTGAAGGCCACGGGTCCACGCGTAGATCGAGGCGATCGGGTTCGTGGAGGTGGGCTTGCCCTGCTGGTGCATGCGGAAGTGCCGCGTGACCGTGCCGTGCGCCGCCTCGGCCTCGACGATGGCCCCATCCGGCGTGGTCAGTACCGAGGTCATGAGCCCGAGCGAGCCGAAGCCCTGCGCGACGGTGTCGCTCTGCACATCACCGTCGTAGTTCTTGGTGGCCCAGACGTAGCCGCCCTCCCACTTGAGGGCCGAGGCGACCATGTCGTCGATCAGGCGGTGCTCGTAGGTCAGTCCGGCCTTGTCGAAGTCGGCCTTGAACTCGGCCTCGAAGATCTCCTCAAAGATGTCCTTGAACCGGCCGTCGTAGGCCTTGAGGATCGTGTTCTTCGTCGACAGATACACCGGGTAATTGCGAGCCAGCCCGTAGTTCAGCGAGGCGCGCGCGAAGTCGCGGATCGACGCATCCAGGTTGTACATCGCCATGGCGACGCCCGACCCGGGCGCCTGGAAGACCTCGAAGGTCTGCGCCTCGCCGCCCCCCTCAGGCTGGAACGAGATGGTCAGCGTTCCCTTGCCCTCGAAGCGGAAGTCGGTCGCCTTGTACTGGTCGCCGAACGCGTGGCGCCCGACGATGATCGGCTTGTTCCACCCCGGCACCAGGCGCGGGATGTTGGAGATGATGATCGGCTCGCGGAAGATCACGCCGCCGAGGATGTTGCGGATCGTGCCGTTCGGGCTCTTCCACATCTGCTTGAGGCCGAACTCCTCGACGCGGGCCTCATCGGGAGTGATGGTCGCGCACTTGACGCCGACCCCGTGCTTCTGGATGGCGTGGGCGGCGTCGATGGTGACCTGGTCGTCGGTCGCGTCGCGGTTCTCGATGCCCAGGTCGTAGTACTCGAGCGGGAGGTCGAGATACGGGTGGATGAGGCGGTCCTTGATGAACTGCCAGATGATGCGCGTCATCTCGTCGCCGTCGAGCTCGACGACCGTTCCCTCGACCTTGATCTTGTCCACGTGGAAAGCCTAGCCGCATTCCGAGATATCTCGATGTCGAGACATATCGATCGATCGCGGCGGCAGGGGTTAGCCTGGTCGCATGGCGGAGCTGAGACTCGAAGAACTAGGCGCGGAGACCGCGGCTGCCGCGAACGGGCTGACCCTGAAGCCGGGCCAGGAGGCAGTCCTCGAGCCCGAGACCTACGAGCACCTCGAGCAGACGCTCGATCCGGCCAACTCCTGGCCGCGCGTGATCCGCGACGGCGACGAGGTAGTCGGCTACATCATGGGCAACTTCGACAAGGACGCGCCCGAGGACTTCCTGCGTGCCGCGATCTGGCGCATCGACGTCGCCGGCAACGCCCAGGGCAAGGGCGTCGGCAAATTCGCGGTGAAGGCGTTCGCCGACGAGGCGCGCGCCCGCGGATTCGATCGCGCCACCGTCGTGTGGGCAACCGGCGAGGGCGGCCCCGAGAAGTTCTTCCAGGCGGTCGGCTTCGAGGTCGTGGGCGAGACGCCGTACGGCGAGAAGCTGGGCGCGCTGGCCCTGTAGGCACCGCGTGGCCCGTTCTGACGTGCCGCGAGCGCCCCGCGAGCCGAACCCCGAGTTCGCCGAGGCGGTTCTGGATGTCGTGGCCGGCATTCCCGAAGGCATGGCGATGGCCTACGGCGACGTCGCCTCCGCGATCGGATCCCGCGCACCCCGCGCCGTCGGAGCCGTGATGGCGTGGTACGGCGGCGACGTGCCGTGGTGGAGAGTCGTCCGCGCCTCCGGGCATCCCGTCACCGACCACGAGAGACGTGCCCTCGAGCACTACCGCTCGGAGGGCACGCCTCTCGTCTGGTCAGCCGATCGCTCGAGCTTCCGGGTCGATCTGCGCGTGGCGCGCTACAACCCGCCGGTCGAGTAGCGGCGCAGCCGCGTGTCGAGACCCGCTACGCGGTCAGCTCGGAGATCACGATCTTCTCCTGCTTCAGCATCGCCTGCATCGCGTACTGCGCCTTCTCCGGGTCGGGGTCGCTCAAGCAGGACATGAGCTCTTCCGGGATGACCTGCCAGGCCAGCCCGAACCGGTCGACCAACCAGCCGCACGCGGTCGGGTGACCGCCACCCGCGAGCAGCGCCTCCCAGTAGTGGTCGACCTCGTCCTGGCCCTTGACCGCAACGAAGATCGAGAACGCGTCCGTCTGCGGGTGGCCGGGGCCTCCGTTGAGACCCTGGAACCGCTGGCCCAGCAACTCGAAGCTCGCGACGAACAGCGATCCGTCAGGGGCGCGCTGCACTTCGGTCACTTTCGCGTCACCGAAGATCGAGCCGTAGAACTCGATCGCCTGCTCCAGGTCGCTGTCGAACCACAGGAACGGGGTGATGGTGGGCATGTGGTGCTCCTTTCGTTTCACTGAGGTCGGAGCCGCAGCCCGCTTCTCTACATCGGAATCAGAATCAGACCAGAGATTCTCGCCAGGCCGCGTGAAGCTTCGAGAATCGGCCGGTCCCGGCGATGAGGTCGGCCGGGGCGCCGTCCTCGACGATGCGTCCCAGTTCCATCACCAGCACCCGATCGGCGATCGCGACCGTCGACAGCCGGTGCGCGATGATGATCGCCGTGCGGTCGGACAGCAGGGTCGTCAGGCCCTCCTGCACGAGTCGCTCGCTCGGGATGTCGAGGGACGCGGTCGCCTCGTCCAGGATGAGCACGGCCGGGTCGGCGATGAACGCGCGCGCGAAGGACAGCAGCTGTCGCTGTCCGGCCGAGACCCTGCCTCCACGCTTGTTCACGTCCGTGTCGTAGCCGTCGGGGAGCGCCATGATGAACTCGTCCGCACCCACGGCGCGCGCGGCATCCCGGATCTGCTCGTAGGTGGCATCCGGCTTGCCGAGCGAGATGTTCTCCGCCACCGTGCCGCAGAACAGGTATGCCTCCTGCGTGACCATGACGATCGCCCGCCGCAGGTCCTTCGGATGCAGGCTGCGCAGGTCGACGCCATCCAGCGTGATGGTGCCTGCTGTGGGGTCGTAGAAGCGCGCCAGCAGCTTGGCGAGGGTCGACTTGCCTGCTCCGGTGGAGCCCACCAGGGCGACCGTCTGGCCGGCAGGGATGCGCAGGTCGAAGTCGGGGAGCACGACGCGGTCCGCCTTGTAGGCGAATCGGACGTCGTCGAAGTCGACGGCGCCGCGAGCGTGCCACAGATCGATCGGCTGTGTCGGATCGGCGACGCTCGGCTGCTCTTCCAGCACGCCGGAGATCTTCTCGAGGGCCGCCGCGGCCGACTGGTAGGAGTTGTAGAACTGCGCCATCTCCTCCATCGGGTCGAAGAACCGGCGGGTGTAGAGCACCACTGCGAGCAGCGCGCCCACCTCGAGCGCACCGCCCACCACGCGGAACCCGCCGACCAGCAGCACGACGCCGACGGCCACGTTGCCGATCAGGATGAGACCGGGATCGAAGATGCCGAACAGCCGGATCACGCGCGCGTTGGCATGGCGGTAGTCCTCGACATGCTCGGCGTACTGCGTCTCGTTACGTGCCTCTTTGCGGAACGCCTTGACCGCGCGGATGCCGGTCATCGTCTCCACGAAATGCACGATCAAACGCGCCGAGTAGGTGCGGGTCGCCCGGAACGACTGCTGCGACCGCACCTGGAACCAGCGCGTGAGCAGGAACAGCGGCACGAGCGAGCCGGCGAGCACGAGCCCGCTCCACGGGTCGAGCGCCACGAGCGCGATCGCCACGAACCCCATGTAGAGCACGCCGCGGACGAGCCCGTTGACACCCTCGTCGAGCAGTTCGCGGATGGCCTCGAGGTCGCTCGTCTGACGCGCGATGATGCGCCCCGACGTGTAGCTCTCGTGGAACTCCAGGCTGAGGCGCTGGGCATGCAGGTAGACCCGCTTGCGCAGTTCGAGCAGCACGGCCTGGCTGATGCGCGCCGACAGCATCGTGTACTGCGAGATCAGGACGGCACCCGCGATGCCCGCGAGAAGGTACGCCGCGACGACGAAGATCGCCGGCTGCGGGTCGCCCTCGGTGAGCGCGGGGAGCCCCTGGTCGATGCCGAAGGCGATCAGCGCCGGCCCCGCGACCTGGAGGGCGGTGCTCGCGACCACGACGACGAGCGTGAGCACGAGCCGCCCGCGCAGCGGGGTCAGCAGTGATCGCAGCAGCCGGATCGAGCGCTCTCGCACCGAGCGGCTCTCGGCGCGCGTGTAGTCGTCGCGCTCTTCTCCCTCTACTCCGGTGACGGTCACGCGTTCACCTCCTCTGTCTCGGTCTGGCGATCGTCGTCGAGCGACGAGATGACGAACCGGTAGTGGTCGTTGGTGGCCAGCAGGTGGGAATGGGTTCCCACCGCGGTGATGCGCCCGTTCTCGAGCAGCGCGACCCGGTCGGCGAGCATGACGGTCGAGGGGCGGTGCGCCACCACGAGCGCAGTCGTCGTCGCGAGCACCCGGCGGAGGCCGGCCTCGACGCGTGCCTCGGTGTCGACGTCGAGCGCCGAGAGCGGGTCGTCGAGCACGAGCACGGCGGGGCGGGCGGCGACGGCGCGGGCGAGCGCGAGACGCTGGCGCTGGCCACCGGAGAGCGAGAGGCCCTCCTCTCCGACGCGGGTCTCGGCCCCCTCAGGCAGGTCGGCCACGAAGTCGGCCTGTGCGATGTCGAGCGCCTCCGCGAGCGCCGCATCGGCAACCGGCCCGCCGTCGGCGAGCTCCGGGCGCCCTAGCAGCACGTTCTCGCGCACCGAGGCCGAGAACAGGGTCGCGTCCTCGAACGCCATCGCGATGTGCGACCGCAGCTCCTCGCGCGTTAGGTCGCGGATGTCGACGCCGTCCAGGCGCACCGCTCCCCCGGTCACGTCGTAGAGCCGGGTCGCGAGCGCGGTCAGGGTCGTCTTGCCCGAGCCGGTCAGGCCCACGAGGGCCATCGTCTCGCCCGGCTCGAGCTCGAGGTCGATGCCGTCCAGGATGTCGGGCACCGATGCCGGTGAGTCCTGATACCGGAAATGGGCGCCGTCGAACTTCAGGCGCCCCTCGGGGTGCTGGATGTGCTTCGGCGAGACGGGATCGACGATCGGGTTCTCCTCATCGAGCACCTCGAACAGGCGATCGACAGCCGTGCGCGTCTCGAACGTCATCGAGAGTAGGAAACCGATCGACTCGATCGGCCAGCGCAGGATGGTCGCCGTCGCGAAGAACGCGAACAGCTGCCCGATCGTCATCTGATCGTTCGACGCCAGCCAGATCCCACCGAGCAGGCACAGCGCGAAGGCCACGTCGGGCACCAGCAGCAGCCACAGCCAGATGCCGGCAATCGCCTTGGCCTTCTCGATCTCGGTGCCGCGCAGCTCCTCGGCCTGCCGGGTGAACTTCTCCAGCGAGTGGCGCCCGCGCCCGAAGGCCTTGAGCACCCGGATGCCGTGCACCGACTCCTCCACGGCGGTCGCGAGGTCGCCCTGCTGATCTTGCGACCTGCGCGCGACGGCGGAGTACTTGTTCTCGAAGACGAAGCCGTAGATCCAGAGCGGGATCGAGCACACCAGGAACACCAGGCCGAGCATCCAGCTCCAGAAGAAGAGGACCACGAAGCCGATCACGATGGTCACGAAGTTGACGACGAGCAGCACGATGCCGAAGGCGAGCCAGCGACGGATCAGGCCGAGGTCGCTCATCGCACGCGACAGCAGCTGCCCGCTCTGCCAGCGGTCGTGGAACGCGACCGGCAGGTCCTGCAGCTTCGCGTAGAGCGTGTTGCGCAACTTCGCCTCGACGTGCGTACCGGGTGTCAGGACGAACCAGCGGCGGGCGAGGATCAGCAACGCCTCGAGCACGCCGAGCACCAGCACCACGAGGGCTGCCGGCCAGATCTGCGCGCCGTCCCCCGTCGACAGCGGGCCGTCGACGAGATTCTGCAGGACGAGCGGGATGGCGAGGGACACGATGGCGGCGAGGAGCGCCGCGACCATGCCGAGCACGATGCGGGGCAGCGCAGGGCGCACGAACGGATAGAGCCGGGCGATGGTGCGGATGGTTCCGCGCACGGGGACGGGCTCGGTGAGGTGGGTATCAGGCATGACTGTTTCCGGGTCGAGCGGACGCAAAAGCGTCCCGATCGGATGGTGGCGGTGGTGATGCGGCCGATGGGCCGCCAGGGAGGACGGGGTCTGACAGGCAGCTAACGCCGCGGTGCCGGAAGGCCGCCGACGGCGACGATACGCGACACGACCTTCATCGTTCGTCCGCTCATCTTCATCGTGACCTCCCCGTTTCTCCGTGCCCGGTCCATCACCGCGCAGCCTTCCAGGCTAGACCCGGCACGGTCGCGGAGGCAAGCAACGATCACATCTCGTGTGCGGAGATCAGGCGCGGATCCGTACCGACAGGCAGGTGACGCACCCTTCGAGCTTCTCGAACTCGCTGATGTCGACGGTGATGACCCGGTAACCGAGGCTCTCGACGAGGGCGACGGACTCGGGAACCGACGTGGCCATCAGCACCGTGTCATCCGAGAGCACCACGGCCGCGGCACCGTGCTCGGGCATCGCCAGGAAGCTCGGGAAGATCCCCGGGTGGTCGACGTCGTCGAGATGGCCGATAACCGTGCCGTCGGGAAGCGCCGTGACGGCCGACTTGAGGTGCAGCACCTTGGTGACCGGGACGCCGACGACCGTGTACCCGCGCGGCGTCAGCAGGGCACGCAGCTGCCGGATGCCGTCGCCGTTCGTCCGGCCTCCATGGCCGACATAGACGGTGCGGTCGATCTTCAGCACGTCCCCGCCGTCGAGGGTTCCAGGCAGCTCGATGGCCGCCACCTCGCGGCCGAGACCCTCGAGCGTGTCGCGCACGGCATCCGTCTCGGGGCGGCGGGTCTCGGCGCCCGGGCTCGTGAGCACCGCGAGGTCGCCGAACATGACCACGGCATCCTCGACGAAGACCGAGTCGGGCAGGGCGTCGTCGCCGGCGACCCTGACGGTCTCGAAGCCCCAGCTGTCGAGGGCGTCGCAGTACTCGCTCCACTGGCGCTCGGCGAGATCGACGTCGACCTCGACGCGTTCGATGTGCGTGAGCTGCCCCTCCGCGAGGCGGCGGGAGGTCGGACGGACGAGGGCTTTCACGTGTGCATTCCCATCAGTGGAAGAAGTGTCGCTCGTTCGTGAAGTACATGGTCACGCCGGCGGCGGCCGCGGCCGCGATCACCTCGTCGTCACGGATCGAGCCGCCCGGCTGCACGATCGCGCGGACACCGGCGGCGATCAGGATCTCGGCTCCGTCGGCGAACGGGAAGAACGCATCCGACGCCGCGACGCTGCCTGCCGCGCGATCGCCCGCCCGCTCGACGGCGAGCTTGCACGAGTCGACCCGGTTGACCTGCCCCATGCCGACCCCTACCGAGGCTCCGTCGTTCGCGAGCAGGATGCCGTTGGACTTCACCGACCGGCAGGCCCGCCAGGCGAACTCGAGGTCGGCGAGGGTCGCGGCGTCGGCGGCCTCGCCGGCGACCAGCTTCCACTGCAGGGCCGGGGTGAACTGCGTGTCGGCCGACTGCATCAAGACGCCGCCCGAGATCAGCCGGAACTCGGTGCCGCCGCGCCAGTAGTCGGCGGGCAGCTCGAGCAGGCGCATGTTCTTCTTCTCCCGAAGGATCTCGAGCGCTCCGGGTTCGAAACCGGGCGCGACGACCACCTCGGTGAAGATCGGGGCGATCGACTCCGCGGCCTCGCGCGTGATCGGCCGGTTGGCGGCGATGACGCCGCCGTACGCGGAGACCGGATCGCACGCGTGCGCGGCGGCGTGCGCCGCGGCGATCGTGTCGGCGGTGGCGATGCCGCACGGGTTGGCGTGCTTGATGATCGCGACCGCGGGAGTCTCGATGTCGTATGCCGCGCGCAGGGCCGCGTCGGCATCCACATAGTTGTTGTAGGACATCTCCTTGCCGCCCAGCTTTGCGGCCTGGGCGATGCCGCCGCCGTGCACGTTGCGGTAGAGCGCCGCGCGCTGATGCGCGTTCTCGCCGTAGCGCAGCACCTCCGCCCGCGTCCAGGTGGCGCCGACCCAGCCGGGGAAGCCAGAGCCCTCGTCGTCGGGGGCGACGAATGACCCCAGCCACGAGGCGACCGCGACGTCGTAGCTCGCGGTGTGCCGGAAGGCGGCGAGCGCGAGCGTGCGACGCCAGGCGAGCGTGGTGCCGCCGGCCAGGATCGCGTCGGTCAGATCCGCGTACTGAGCCGGCGAGGTGACGATCGCGACGTTGGCGTGGTTCTTCGCGGCACCGCGCACCATCGAGGGGCCGCCGATGTCGATCTGCTCGATCACCTCATCGGGCTCGGCTCCCGACGCCACGGTCTCGGTGAACGGGTAGAGGTTCGACACGACGAGCTCGAACGGCGCGACGCCGAGCTCGGACAGCTGCACCTCGTGACTCGCCAGGCGCAGATCGGCGAGGATGCCCGCGTGCACGGCCGGGTGCAGGGTCTTGACCCTCCCGTCGAGCGACTCCGGGAATCCGGTCAGCACGCTCACCTCGACGACGGGATGTCCCGCATCGGCGATGAGCTTCGCCGTCGATCCCGTCGACACGATCTCGACGCCCTGCTGCGCGAGAACCGCGGCGAGTTCGAGCAGGCCGGTCTTGTCGTACACCGAGATGAGGGCGCGGCGGACGGGGATCACGTCCCGTTCGCGATAGTCGTTGTCGTGCGCGGCAGCGGTCATGCGAGATTCTCCAGGTCGAGTCGGCCGTTCGCGATGTCGAGGACGACCTGCACCAGCAGTTCGCGTTCGACGAGCTTGATGCGGTCGTGCAGGCGTCCCTCCGTGTCACCCGGCAGCACCGCGACGCGCTCCTGGGCGACGACCGGGCCGCTGTCGATCCCGTGGTCGACGATGATGACGCTCGCGCCGCTTACCGGGGCGCCGGCGGCGAGCGCGTCGCGCACGGCATGGGCACCGGGGAATTCCGGCAGTAACGCGGGGTGGGTGTTCAGCAGCCGCGGGGTGAGTGCGTCGACCACGGCGTCCGGCAGCAGGCGCATGAAGCCCGACAGGATGACGAGGTCGGCTTCCCACTGCGCGAGCTGCTCCAGCAGGGCGTCGCCCCACTCCTCGCGCGACGCGTAGGTGCCGAACGGGACGACGAACGACGGGATGCCGAACTCCTCGGCGTGGGAGAGGCCGTCGGCGTCGCGGTCGGCGCCGATCGCGACGATGCGGGCGGGGAACTCCGCATCCTGGGAGGCCTCGAGCAGCGCCCGGAGGTTGGAGCCGCCGCCGGAGATGAGGACCACCAGGCGCAGCACGCCCCTCAGCCTACCGGGCGCGGTCGCGCCGGATTCTGCGCGGCAGCACGGCCCCGGACGCCACTCCGAGCGCGATCGCCGGCGCCAGCTCGAGCAGCGCGACGAACGCGACGGCGATCGGCGACGGGCCGACGTCGGCCAGCCTGCCTGGTCCCACGCTGCCCGACGACGCCCAGGACAGCAGGCCCATGAGCACCGCCCCGGCGATGCCGCCGCCGAGGCCGACGATGAGGAGGGCGGGCAGCCGCACGCCATCGAGCGCGCGGCTGAGGGCGGGGCGCACGGCGGCCCCGGCGAGGAACCCCGCGATCACCGGCACGAGGAGCCCGGCGAACGCGAAATCGAAGTCGCCGGTGGGCAGAGCGCCGAAGACCGGCAATGCGGGAAGTGGGCCGAGCGCCGTCCCGAGGGGCGAGACCTGGGATCCGGTGCCGATCGCGAAGCCGGGACCGACGAACCAGGATGCCGTCCAGACCACGAGGTCGGGCAGCAGGGCGAGCTGCAGCGCTGTCACGGCGATGCCGCCCACCACCTCGGTGTGCAACGCCTCGTAGAGCCGGATGATGTCGGCGTACCCGAGCACGAAGAGGGCAGTGAGTGCGACAGCGCTGATCGCCACGATGATGGCGACCGCGGCAGCGCCGGCGCGGAGGGCGGCTCCGGCGGTTGCGCGGGTATCGATCGGAAGGCCCGCGATCCAGCGGGAGAATCGCCCGCGGCCGGCGTCTGCGGTGGGCGACTCGGCGTCGCGCGCGGCGCGCAGCATCCCGAGCACGAGCCCGGCACCGAAGACGAGGGCGGGCAGCAGCGTCCCCTGCCAGATCGAGGGCCGGGCCATCGGATGCAGCACGCTGAGCGTGACCGCCGCCGAGAGCAGGGCGAAGACGCCGACCGCGGTGAGCGCCCCGAGCAGGCGGTGGCCCGACTCGCCGATGCGGGTGCCGGCGCGCGCCCCGAGCAGGGCGGTCAGCACCGCGAAGCCCAGCAGAGCGATGGTCACGACGACCGGAGCACCCGCTCCCGTGACCCCGAGCGCGAGTGCCGTCGCGGGGTCCAGCGTGAAGGTGACATCGGCGCCGTGACCGAGCAGCCAGACGTCGACCGACCCCCGCCAGAAGATCAGCCAGTCGGGGGCGAAGCCGAACTGCGCGGCCCACACGATCGTCAGCGGCACGAGGGGGATCGCGATGCCGATGGCGACACCGAGCACGGCCTCGAAGGCCGCGAAGAGCACAGTGAGCCGCCGGGTCATCGACTGCGACCCTACCCGCGGGCCGTTCTGCGACGGGGTTGCCCCGCGCTGATCAGGGGAACGGCGCCTCCTGCGGCGTCTCGAGCGGGGCGGAGGCCTTGCGGGCAAGGAACGGGCGCTCGATCAGCACGCAGCTCGCGAACGCCAGCGGCACGGTCACGGCGAATACGATGAGCAGGTCGAGCACGATCGGGAAGTCGGGTCCCACCGTCAGGGTCAGGAACTGCTGCACCGGCCAGGCGTAGATGTAGATGCCGTACGAGACGTCGTACTTCGACCCGACCCTCGAGAGCGGCAGCACGCAGCCGAGCCAGACCAGCAGGAAGGCCAGGGGCAGTGCCGCGAGCGCCGGACCCTGCCCGATGACGGTGATCCCCGCCAGCACGACGACGGCGACCGCCACGGCGACCGGCCCCGCCGGAACGCGTTCGGCGAAGAGGAACAGCACGCTGCCCCCGAGGAAGGCCAGGATCATCGGGATGACGAGGGTGGGCAGCTGAGGCAGGTTCACGACGCCGAGGCTGCCGGCGAGCGAGACGGCGGTCAGTCCTACGAGGAGGACGACGACGACGGCCGGCACGGCTTTGCGCGGCAGAACGCTCACCAGGATGCCCACGGCCAGGTAGCAGATGCCCTCCCAGAAGAGCGTCCAGAGCGGGCCGTCCCAGACGATCGGGTAGACGTTGGTGGTAAGCGTCACGTCGATGCCGGGCTGGGCGACGAAAGCCGGATAGAGCGGCAGATTGCGCACCACGTACTCGACCGAGCTGAGCGGCTGCCAGCTCGCCGTCGGATCGACGAGCTGCGAGAGCGGAGCGAAGACGAAAGCGACGACCAGCAGGGCGACGACGAATGCCGGCAGGATGCGCAATGCCCGCGCGCGATAGAAGTCGCGCGTGCGGCGAACCCGCAGCCGGCTGCGGGTGATGAGGAAACCCGAGATCGCGAAGAATCCCAGCACGGCCCAGGTGCCGAGGTTCGCCCCGCCGAAATGCGGTTCGAAGTCCTGGAGGGTGAGGGGCCATGAGTGCGACACGATGACGAGGGATGCCAGCAGCAGCCGGAGAGCGTTGAGGGAGTTGTCCCGCGGGTGGAAGCGGTGGGAGATCGTGTCCGACATGATGCGTTGAGCCTATCCAGCACGGCTCCGCGGCCGGCACCCGTCAGAATCGACTCGTGCCCTCGGTCTACGAACGCGTGCTCGGTGATCGCATCGAGCAGCTCGACCCGGCCTTACGGCGGTACTTCGGGGCTTCCCCGGTTGGCGGCGTTGGACACGGCACCGGCGTCTACGGGATCGCGGGCTCGCGGCATCGCTGGCTCACCCCGTGCTCTCGCGTGGATGGCGTGGCGGCACGTGCTGTTCCCGGAGTACGGCCGCGACATCCCGTTCACGATCGTCAACACGACCCACCCCGACGGCTCGCTGTCAGCGCGGCGGGAGTTCGCGTTCCCCCGGCGAACCCGCGTCATGGAGGACACCATGACCGTCGTCGACGGAGCGCTGCACGACCGACTCGGCCGGCGCCGCGGGCTCGAGGTCGAATTCGCTCTCGAGGTCACTGACGGCGGCCTGCGGATGAGCTCCCGGCGGCAGTGGCTGCACCTCGGACCGGTGCGATTCCGGATGCCGGGCCTGGTGCGCGTGAGCCTCGCCGAGACCGCGCGCGGAGGCATGCAGCACGTCGATGTGCGGATAACCGCGCCCGTGCTGGGCGAGGTCTTCCGCTACACCGGCTCGTTCACCTATTTGCTGGTCGAGTAGCCGCAGAGCGGCGTGTCGAGACCCGTCAGCAGCTCGGATCCGCAGACGGCACGACGTCGTTGACGAAGTAGTCGTCGACGAGGTTGTCGATGCACGCGACGCCGTTGCCGTAGACGGTGTGGCCCTCGCCGTTGTACGTGATCAGCACGCCGCTCGACAGCTCGTCGGCGAGTGCTACCGACTGCGCGTACGGCGTGGCGGGGTCGTTGGTCGTTCCGATCACGAGGATCGGTGGGGCGCCCTCGGCATCGAACACGTCCGGGAACTCCGGGCGCGGGAACGGCCACTGCGAGCAGGCCTCCTCGAGCAGGACGTAGTCGTCGAGCGCGAGGATGCCGCCGACGTACGGCGCCTTCTGGTCCATGATGCCGAGTCCGGTCAGCAGATCGATGTCGTCGGTGCCGATGGTGCCCTCGGCGCAGGTGACCGCGAAGTACACGTCGAGCGAGCGGTCGGCGTACCCGCCGCCGTCACGGCCGTTGTACGCGTCGGCCGCCTGGAACGCGGCGTCCGCGTCGCCGTTTTGCAATCCCTCGAACACGGCGGTGAGGAAGCTCCAGTTGCTCTGGTTATAGAGGGTCAGCGCGACGCCCGTGCCGACAGTCGCGGAGTCGAGCACGCGCCCGTCGCTGCTCTGGAGCCCCTGGCCGTCGACACTGAGGATCAGAGCGTGCGCCTCGGCCAACGCCTGGTTGATCGGCCCGCCGAACGGGCAGCCGCCCGAGTCGAGGCAGTCCTGCATGTACGCCTTGAAGGCGCTGTCGAACCCGGCCATCTGCGTGGCGAGCTCGTCGAAAGTGCCGAAGGGCGGCTCGACCGCGCCGTCGAGGACCATCCGGCCGACCTTGTCGGGGAACAGTTCCGCGTAGACGGTGCCGAGGTAGGTGCCGAACGAGTAACCCAGGTAGTTGATCTTCTCGTCGCCGAGCACGGCGCGGATCATGTCCATATCGCGCGCCACGCTCGTCGAGTCGATGTGCGCGAGCAGGTCGCCGGTGTTCTCGGAGCAGGCGTCCACCCATGCCTTCTGGCGGTCGGCGAGCTCTGCCTGCCATCCGTCTGACCCGTACGGGTCGTCGTAGGTGCCGTAGATCATCTCGTCGCGGTCGGCGTCATCGGTGAAGCAGACGATCGGCGTAGACCGACCGACACCGCGAGGATCGAAGCCGATGATGTCGTAGTTGTCATAGACGCCTTCCGACGGAGAGAATCCCTGCGCGAAGTCGTACCCCGAGCCACCCGGGCCTCCGGGGTTGATGAGCAGCGAGCCCATCGACGTGCCAGAGGCCTGGTGCCGGGAGATCGCGAGCTCGATCTGGTCGCCGTTCGGCGCATCCCAGTCGACGGGCGCCTTCAGAGTCGTGCAGTCGCCCCCGCCGCAGTTCTTCCAGGTCACGTCCTGCTTGTAGAACTGCTCGAGCTCTGGCGCCACCGTCTCATCGGTGTGCGAACTCACGGTCGTTCCGCCGCCGTTCACCAGCGGGGCGAGCAGAGTGCAGCCGGACAGGGCGACGGCGGAGGCGGTCAGGACTGCCACCGCGGCGGCGCGACGGAGAGTGCGCATCGGGTTCCTTCGTGTTCGGTGAATCGGGGTCAGCACATCGGGTCGGACGCCGGGACGGTGCCCTCGATGAAGTACGCGTCGACGGCGTCATCCACGCAGGGCACGCCCTGAGCGTAGATCGTGTGGCCTTCGCCCTCATAGCTGAGGAGCACACCGCTGGCCAGCTGCTTCGACAACGAGACCGCGTTCGCGTACGGCGTCGCCGGGTCGTTGCTCGTGCCGATCACGATGATGGGTGCAGCGCCGTCGGCGTCGTACTCGGCCGGCAACTCGGCCACCGGATACGGCCAGTTCGAGCACAGCGCGTCGAGCACTGCCGTGTCGTCGTACCCGAAGTAGTCGCCGATCGTCGGCGCCTTCGCCCGCAGAGCATCGACGTCGCCCAGCGTGTCGACCGAGTCCGTGCCGAGGTCGCCCTCGGCGCATGTCACGGCCGAGTACACGTCATTGGAGTTGTCGGCATACGTGCCGTCCGGGTTGCGGCCGTTGTAGTCGTCGGCCGCGGCGAACGTGGAGTCGGGGCTGTCGGCGAGCAGGTCCGAGAACACGAATGTCAGATCGGGCCACAGCTGATCGGAGTACAGGTATTCCGCGATACCGGTGCCGACCGTCGCCGAGTCGAGCTGGCGGCCGTCGGCGGCGATGAGCGCCTTGGCGTCGATGCCGTCGAGGATGGCGCGGATCTGCGCCATGCCGGAGTCGACGTCCCCGGTGAGCGGGCAGTCGCCCGTCTGGCAGTCGGCGACGTACGCACGCAGAGCGCTCTCGAAGCCGCCCATCTGCGTCGCGAGGGCTTCCAGGTCGCTCACGTTCGGATCCACGGCGCCGTCGAGCACCATCTTGCCGACCTTGTCGGGGAACAGCTCGGCGTACATGGTGCCCAGGTAGGTGCCGTACGAGTAGCCGAGGTAGTTGATCTTGTCGTCGCCCAGGACGGCCCGGATGACATCCATGTCCCGGGCGACGCTCGCGGCGTCGATGTGGGCGAGCAGCGGGCCGGTGTTCTCCTCGCACGCGGCGGCGTAGGCCTTCTCGCGCTCGGTGAGCTCATCGACCCAGCCCTGCGTGCCGTACGCGTTGTCATACGTGCCGTACAGGTACTCGTCCCGGTCACCGGGGTCGGTGTAGCAGATGACGGCGTTCGAGTGGTTCACGCCGCGGGGGTCGAACCCGATCAGGTCGAAGGCGTCCAGCACGCCGGGGGTGACAAGGTATTGCGCGTAGTCGCGCACGTAGTCGTATCCGGAACCGCCGGGGCCGCCGGGGTTCATCAGCAGAGAGCCGAGCGATTCGCCGGCCGCGTGGTGGCGCATGACCGCGATCTCGATCGTGTCGCCATCCGGCTCGGCCCAGTCGAGCGGCACCTCGACCGTGGTCGAATCGAGCTGGTCGCCCTCGTCGGCCCAGGTGAGCTCCTGCGAGTAGAACTTGTCGAGGCCCCCAGGGCTATCGGTCGATCCGCCTCCGGTGTTCG
>JBDSKH010000066.1:0-7483 GCA_039917005.1 Pseudolysinimonas sp. | reverse complement strand
ACTCCGCCGCCGACGGTCAGCGGGATGAAGACCTGCTCGGCCGTCGCCGTCACGGTCTCGTACATCGTGGCGCGGTCCTCGACGGTCGCCGTCACGTCGAGGAACGTCACCTCGTCGGCACCCTGGTCGTAATAGCGTTTCGCGAGCTCGACCGGATCGCCCGCATCGCGGAGATCCAGGAAGTTGACGCCCTTCACGACCCGGCCGGCGGCGACATCCAGGCAGGGGATGACCCGGACTGAGACCGGCATCAGATTCTCGCGGCGTGGATCGAACTCACCAGGATCGCGCGGGCGCCCAGGGCATAGAGCTCGTCCATGAGGTGATGGGTCTCGACGCGCGGCACCATGACACGCACTGCGACCCAATCGCTGTCGCGCAGCGGTGACACCGTGGGCGACTCCAGCCCGGGCGTGATCTTCGATGCCGCGTCGACGAGGTTCGCCGGCAGGTCGTAATCCATGAGGACGTACTGGTGCGCCACGAGAACGCCCTGGATGCGGCGACGCAGCGTCTCGAGGCCGGGGACGTCCGCTCCGGCCGCGATCAGGACGGCGGACGATTCCAGGATGACGGGGCCGAAGATCTCGAGACCCTGCTTCTTGAGCGTCGACCCGGTCTCGACCACGTCGGCGACGGCATCCGCGACACCGAGCCGGACTGCGGACTCGACCGCGCCGTCCAGGCGAACCACGGTGGCCTCGACGCCTTCGCGCTTCAGGAAATCGCCCACCAGCCCGTCGTAGCTGGTCGCGACACGCACACCCGCGAGATCCTTCAGCTCGACGAACCGGTCGGCGGGTCCGGCGAACCGGAAGGTCGACGCGCCGAAATCGAGTTCGTCGACCTCGAGGGCGGCCGAATGCGAGTCGAGCAGCAGATCGCGCCCGGTGATGCCGACATCTAGCGCACCCGATCCGACATAGGTCGCGATGTCCCGCGGGCGCAGGTAGAAGAACTCGACGTCGTTCCGCGGGTCGGCGACGATCAGCTCTTTGGGGTCGCGGCGGGTCGCGTACCCGGCCTCCTGCAGCATCTGCACCGCGGTGTCTGACAACGTGCCCTTGTTCGGCACGGCGATTCGCAACATCTCAAGTCTCTCGTTTCGAAGTCGATGGCGGGTTGCGAGGCTTCGAGACGCGTCGCTTCGCGGCGCTCCTCGGCCGGCTAGAGATGTCGGTAGACGTCCGCGGGGGCGATGCCCTTCGCGAGCATCAGCACCTGCAGGTGGTATATCAGCTGCGAGATCTCGGCGGCCGTCTCGTCGTTCGACTGGTACTCGGCGGCCATCCAGACCTCGGCAGCTTCCTCGACGATCTTCTTGCCGATCTCGTGGACCCCGGAATCGAGCTCGGCGACGGTGCCCGAGCCGGCCGGCCGCTGGGCGGCCTTCTGCTCGAGCTCCTGCCAGAGGGCGTCGAAGGTCTTCACGCCTTCAGGGTACCGGCGTGCGAGGCGCGTTACTCGACGCGCTACTTGACGCCGAGCAGGTCGATCACGAAGACGAGCGTGCGGCCGCTGAGGCGATGACCGCCGCCGACGGGGCCGTAGGCGAGCTCGGGCGGGCAGATCAGTTGACGCCGACCGCCGACCTTCATGCCGGGGATGCCGTCCTGCCAGCCCTTGATGAGGCCGCTGAGCGGGAACTGGATCGATGCCCCGCGGTCCCAGCTCGCGTCGAACTGCTCGCCGGTCTCGAAGTCGACGCCGACGTAGTGCACGTCGACCGTGGCACCGGGGGTGGCCTCAGCACCGTCGCCGACGACGAGGTCCTCGATCACGAGGTCGTTCGGGGCGTCGCCCATGGTCGGTTCGATCTCGGGCTTGGTCATGTCAGTCATGCGCACAAGTCAATCAGACCGATCCCGGGTTGTGGCTCAGTGCGCGTGCGCGAAGGGATGCCCGTCGGCGATGCCGCGCAGCTCCTCGATCGCCTGCGCGGGGTCCTCCGACTGGTACACGCTCGAGCCGGCGACGAAGGTGTCCGCCCCCGCCTCCGACGCGGCCGCGATGGTCGAGGAGGAGACGCCGCCGTCCACCTGGACCCAGATCGACACGTCCTCGCGGTGGTCCGCTGCCTCGCGCACGGCGCGGATCTTCGGCAGCATCGCATCCATGAAGGCCTGCCCGCCGAAACCGGGTTCGACGGTCATGATCAGGAACTGGTCGAACTCTGGCAGCAGCTCGAGGTACGGCTCCACCGCGGTTCCGGGCTTCACGGCGAGGCCCGCCCGCGCGCCGATCTGCCGAAGCCTCCGCGCGAGGGCGACCGGCTCGTCCGTGGCCTCGGCGTGGAAGGTGACCGAGAACACCCCGAGCTCGGCGTAGCCGGGCGCCCAGCGGTCGACGTCCGTGATCATCAGGTGCACGTCGAGAGGCACGAGGGACACGGCCTGCAAACGCTCCACCATGGTGGGCCCGAAGGTAAGGTTCGGCACGAAGTGGTTATCCATGACGTCGACGTGCAGGGCATCGGCTGTCGCCACACGTTCGACCTCCGATTGCAGATTTGCGAAGTCGGCGGTGAGGATGCTCGGGTTGATCCGGACGGTCACGAGAGAACCTTACTGAGCAGGGCGATGAACATCGCGTCCGTGCCGTGACGGTGCGGCCAGAGCTGCACGGTCGTGCCCGGGGGTAGGCCAAGGTCGCCGGACGCGACCGCCTGGAGCACGGCCGGCGTGTCCAGGGGCGTCAGCGTGGGATGCCGGGCGAGGGCCGCCTCCACGACTCCCCGCGTCTCGGCGAGGTGCGGCGAGCAGACCACGTACGCCAGGATGCCGCCGGGGCGCAAGGCGGCGATCGCGGCATCGAGAAGGTCGGCCTGCAATCCCGTCAGTTCGGCGACATCCGAGGGCTTCTTGCGCCAGCGGGCCTCCGGTCGTCGCCGGAGCGCTCCGAGTCCCGTGCACGGCGCGTCGAGCAGAACGCGGTCGAAGCCCTCCGGTGTCTCGGTCGAGAACCGCCGGGCGTCGCCTTCGAGCACCTCCGGCGGCGGGTCGAAGACCGCCAGCGCGTTGCGCACGAGTCGCGCCCGGGTCGGGATGAGTTCGTTCGCTACAAGGGTCGCGCCGCCCAGGGCCGCCTCCGCCGCGAGCAGTGCCGCCTTGCCACCAGGCCCGGCGCACAGGTCGAGCCAGCGCTCACCGGGCGCGACCGGTCGTACCCGGGTCAGCGCGAGTGCGGCCAGCTGCGACCCCTCGTCCTGGACGCGGGCGCGTCCGCTGGCCACCACCTCATTTCCTGCCGGATCACCTCCCGCGGAGCGCGCTCCGACCGGCGAGACGCCGCCCGGCTCCCCCACCTCGGCGACCTTGGCGAGTCCGGGCAGTGCGACGAGGCTGACCTCGGGTGCCTCGTTGTCGGCCGCCAGCAGCGCTTCGAGTTCGTCCGCCCGCCCATCGACGGCCAGCGCCGCCCTGAATGCCGCGACAACCCAATCCGGGTGCGCATGTTCGACGGCGAGCCGGGCATCGCCGGACAGCCCGTCGAGTGCCCGGTCGTGCCATTCCTCGGGCGTCGACCGGGTGATCGTGCGCAGAACGCCATTGGCGAACCCCTTCGCCGACCCTTTGCCGGCCGACGCCACGAGCGCGACCGACTCGCCCACGGCGGCATGCGCCGCGATCCGCATCGAGAGCAGTTGATGGACGCCCAGCCGCAGCGCGTCGAGCACTTCGGGATCGAGCTTCCCGATCGGCCGGTCGATCACGAGCGAAAGCACGCGGTCGTAGTAGCCGCGGCGCCGCAGGGTGCCGTAGGCCAGCTCGGTCGCCAGCGCCGCATCGGCGGGCGCCAATCGTGCCTCGGTCAGCAAAGTGGGCAACAGGAGATTCGCGTAGGCGTCGTCCTCACGGACGGCCCGCAGGACCTCGTACGCCACGCGCCGGGCGGGCTGCACTCGCGGGGCCGCCCGCTCGGGAGGCGGCGTGGAGGACGTCATCGGGCGACGACCGATGAGCCGTCACGGCCACGCCACCAGTCGGCGGCCGGCATGGCGCGCTTGCCGGCCGGTTGCACGTCGATGAGCTCGATCGGAGCGGATGCCGTCCCGATGAATACGCGGCCGCCACGCTCGATGATGGCTCCTGGTTCCACCCCCGGCGCGTCGTGGGCGATGGATGCCGCGTGCACCTTGAAACGCTCGCCGTCGATCGTGGTGAAAGCTCCCGGTTCGGGAGTGACGCCCCGGATCCGCGCATCGACCACCGCCGCATCCTGCGCCCAGTCGAGCCGCCCGTCGTCGAGGGTGAGCTTCGCGGCGAGCGTCGCCTCGCCCTGTTGCGGGACGGCGCGGGCGCTCCCGGCTGCGAGGTCGTCGACGACCCGGGCGAGCACGGCGGCACCGGATGCGGCGAGCGAGTCGAGCAGGTGCCCTGCGGTCTGGTTGCGTCCGATCGGCCGCGATTCGCTCGCGAAGACATCTCCGGCGTCGAGTTCCGGTACGAGCTGGAAGACCGCGACACCCGTCTCCTGATCGCCGGCGATGATGGCGCGCTGCACAGGCGCCGCACCACGCCACCGCGGGAGCAGCGAGAAGTGCAGGTTGATCCAGCCGAGGCGCGGTGCGCTGAGCAGCGGCTCACGGACCAGGCCGCCGTAGGCGACGATCACGCCGAGGTCCGGTGCGAGTGCCATCAATTCGTTTGTCACCGGCTCTAGCCGATTTGCGCGCACGACCGGCACGCCCGCCCCCTCGGCCTCCACAGCCACGGGCGTCGGTGTCATGACCTTCTTGCGCCCCTGCCCGGAGTCGGCGCGCGTGACGACCGCGACGACGTCGTGCGGCCCGTCGATCAGGGCGCGCAGGCTCGGGACCGCGGCCGCGGGGCTTCCCGCGAAGACGATCCGGAGTGGGGGCACAACGTCGATTCTGTCAACAACACGGGTGCGCTACTCCTCGAACGGCTCCGGATCGTCGAAACGCGCGCGAAGTGGCAGGGGCTGCCTGCCACGGCGAGGCGTACCCGGAACGGGCTTACGCCGCGTCGTCGCCTGCCGGATGATCTCAGAGCGCACGGTCGCCGCGACGTCGTGCCCGTGCGCGTAGTCGAACCGGAGGATCGCGCGAGCCAGTCCCTCGGCCTGCGTCGTGCCCAGGGCCTCTGCCGCGGCGGGCAACGCCTCGATGGCAGCGGCCACGGCATCCGGGGCGCCTTGGAGCGTTGCGGTGCGCACGGCGGGCGGAAAGCCCAGGATGCGGCGATCGGCCAGTTCGGCCCGTGCGTACTCGGCCTGCGACCAGGTCGCGAGCGTGGAGGCGACCGCTCCCCCGACACCGACCAGCACGACCTTCGCGTCGTCGGCCGCAAGAGCGGCAGCGTCCGACCACCATCGGAGGACGTCCTCGCCGACGCGCAGGCTCTCACGGGCTACCATCCGCTCCCCGTCGAGAAGGAGGACTGCGCGGTAGCCGCCGGCAGCGATGGGCTCGGCGCCGCGCGTCGCGATCACCAGCGCAGGACGCGCGTCGATGTCGAGCAGGGGACGTTCCCCGTCGGATACGACGACACGCACGCCCGGGAACGCACGCCCCAGGTCTTCTGCCGTGCGTCGCGTCCCTGAGCCTGCGGTTCTGAGCTTCGTTCCCGAGCAATGGGGACACCGCCAGGCTCCCTCGATCGCTCCGCACCATGTGCAGCTCGGCGGCGCACCCGACCGGCGCTGCCGCAGCGGACCGCCGCAGCGCCGACAGCGGGCCGCCTCGCCGCAGTCGGCGCAGCGCAGGCCCGGCGCGTAGCCCGGCCGCCCCACCTGGACGAGCACCGGACCGGTCTTCGCCGCCTCGGTCGCCGTGCGCCAGGCGAGCGACGGGATCCGGGCCTGTGCCGCGAGGCGGTCGTCGGCCGTGGTGTTGGCGGTGGCGAGAACGCGGGGATGCCTGGGCCGGGGCGGGGCGATTTGCTCCAGCCAGCCCACCTCGACCAGTCGCTCGACGTCGGTCGTGCGCGTATGCCCGGCGATCAGCAGAGCCCCGCCCTGCTGCTCCTGCCGGATCAGCGCGGCGTCGCGCGCGTGCACATAGGGGCTGAGCGGCTCCCCCAGCAACGGATCGCCGTCGTTCCAGATCGCGATGAGGCCGAGCTTCTCGGCGGGCGCGTAGACGGCCGACCGGGTGCCGAGCACGACGAGCGGGCCGGCGGCGGCGCGCAGCAATGCCCGGTAGCGGTCGGGATTCGGCTGCCGCGCATCCCAGCGCGCGATCAGTTCAGAAGGCAGCAGCTCGGCCAGAGCTGCCGCCAGCTGCTCCTGATCCCGGTAATCGGGCACCACCATGATCGCGGTCGTACCGGCGGCAACGGTGCAGGCGGCGGCCTGGGCCAGGGTGACCGCCCAGCGGCCGGTCCATGCTCCCGAGGCCAGGCGGACCACGCCGGGCTCGACCGAGAGGGCGAAGCGACTCCCCGCGGCCAAGGCGTCCTCGACGGCTCCGGCCGCATATCCCGAGATCTCCGGTGGCGTCAGCGCGGGAAGGGCGGCCGGCTCCCCCGCGGCGATCCACGCCTTCTCCACCCTGACCTGCCGGGTCGGGATGGCCAGCCGCAGCACGTCGTTGGCCGAGCCGGCCGCCCGATCGGCCACTGCCCGTGCGAGACGCCACACCTCCGGCCTCAGCACGGGGATGGGCGATACGAGCGCATCGACGTCGCTCAGCGGGCCGGGATAGTCCTGTTGAGACGTGACCTCGACGACGAACGCACTCGCCATCCTGTTGGCGCTGCGGAGCGGCACCGACACACGGACGCCGGGCACGACGCCCGTGATCGAATCGGGAACGCGATAGTCGAGCAGCCGGTCGAGTTGCGGGAGCGATGAGTCGACGAGAACCCGTGCGATCACGCTCACGGCACGGCTAGAGTCCGGCGGCGGACCTGAGTGCGTCGACGCGGTCGGTCTTCTCCCAGGTGAAGTCGGGCAGCTCGCGCCCGAAGTGCCCGTAGGACGCGGTGGCGGCGTAGATCGGCCTCAGCAGGTCGAGATCGCGGATGATCGCCGCCGGGCGGAGGTCGAACACCTCGCGGATCGCGGCGATGATACGCTCTTCCGGCACCTTTGCGGTACCAAACGTCTCAACATAGAGCCCGACGGGCGACGCGGTGCCGATCGCGTAGGCGACCTGCACCTCAACGCGGTCGGCGAGCTCGGCGGCGACCGCGTTCTTGGCAACCCAGCGCATCGCGTACGCGGCGGACCGGTCGACCTTCGAGGGGTCCTTGCCACTGAACGCGCCGCCTCCGTGGCGCGCTGCGCCGCCGTAGGTGTCGACGATGATCTTGCGGCCCGTGAGTCCGGCGTCGCCCTGGGGGCCGCCGATCTCGAATCGGCCGGTCGGGTTGATGAGGATGCGGGCGTCGGCCGACGGGAGGTCGATGCGCTCGAGCACCGGACGGATCACCAGTCGCTCGACCTCGGCGCGGAGGTCGTCGGTAGAGATCTTCGGCGAGTGCTGCGTCGAGATGACGACGGTCTCGACGGTCTTCGG
>JBDSKH010000065.1:0-9014 GCA_039917005.1 Pseudolysinimonas sp. | reverse complement strand
TCGTCGCCTGCCTGCTCCAGCCTCATCACGAACGACTCGTGGTACGCCATCCTGCTCATGGTCATCACCATGACCGCGGGCACGGGCCTCATCATGTGGATGGGCGAGCTCATCACCGAGCGCGGTGTCGGCAACGGCATGTCGATCCTGATCTTCACCTCGATCGCCGCCCGCTTCCCGAACTCGCTCGGCACCATCCTCACGGAGCGTGGCCCCGAGATCCTCGTGATCGTCATCGGCATCGGAATCCTGATCATGATGGCCGTCATCTTCGTCGAACAGTCGCAGCGCCGCATCCCGGTGCAGTACGCGAAGCGCATGGTCGGTCGCCGCACCTACGGCGGCAACAACACGTACATCCCGATCAAGGTCAACATGGCGGGCGTCGTTCCCGTCATCTTCGCCTCGTCGCTGCTGTACCTGCCATCGCTGATCGCGCAGTTCAACCAGCCGACCGTCGGCAGTGGAAACACGCCAGCGCCCTGGGTGAACTTCATCAACACCTACCTGACGCGCGGCGACCACCCGCTCTACATCGCGCTCTACTTCCTGCTGATCGTCGGGTTCACGTACTTCTACGTCGCGATCACCTTCAACCCGGATGAGGTGGCCGACAACATGAAGAAGTACGGCGGCTTCATCCCCGGCATCCGCGCCGGCCGGCCCACGGCCGAGTACCTGGACTACGTGCTGACGCGCGTGACCCTCCCCGGCTCGATCTACCTCGGCCTGGTGGCGCTCATCCCGCTCGCGGCGCTGATCCTGATCAACGCCAACCAGAACTTCCCCTTCGGCGGCACCAGCCTGCTGATCGTGGGTCCGCCGGGTGCCGGCAAGGGAACCCAGGCGGCGCGCATCTCACAGCGCTTCAGCATCCCGACGATCTCGACCGGCGACATCTTCCGGCACAACATCGCCAACGGGACCGAACTCGGTCAGCAGGTCAAGGCGATCGTCGACGCGGGGGACTATGTCCCCGACGTGCTGACGAACGCCCTCGTGACCGATCGCCTCAACGAGGCCGACGCGGCCGGGGGCTTCCTGCTCGACGGGTACCCGCGCACGACCGACCAGGTGCGATACCTCGATGAGCTGCTCGCGGCGCACGGGCACGCTCTGGATGCCGTGGTCCGCCTGGTCGCGGACGAGAACGAGATCGTGCGCCGGCTGCGGCAGCGCGCGATCGACCAGGGCCGGGTCGACGACTCGGAGGCGGCGATCCGTCACCGCCAAGAGGTGTACCAGCGCGAGACGGCTCCGCTGCTCGAGATGTTCCGTGATCGCGACCTCCTGGTCGAGGTCGACGGCCTCGGGGCGGTCGACGACATCACCGAGCGCATCTTCACGGCGCTCCGCGAGCGCGGCCTCGACTCCGCCGCCTGAGCCGGGAGGCCGTATATCCCCATGCGGGTATGCGCAGGGGCCCGAAATGGCGTAAGCTCGACCCTTGGTGCTCTGCGCCGCTTGCGGCCTGACTTCCGAGTCAGAAGCTGAAGCACCACAACAATCCCCGCACGACCAGCAATTCACCCTGAGCGATTTACAGAAGGTATGGCCAAAAAAGACGGCGTCATCGAGATCGAAGGATCGGTGCTCGAAGCTCTGCCCAACGCGATGTTCCGCGTTGAGCTGACCAACGGACACAAGGTGCTCGCGCACATCTCGGGCAAGATGCGCCAGCACTACATCCGCATCCTCCCCGAGGACCGCGTGATCGTGGAGCTGAGCCCCTATGACCTGACCCGTGGCCGCATCGTCTACCGCTACAAGTAATTCAGCAAGCACAGGTACGAACTGCTGGAAAGTAACGGCCCCGGGCATGCCCGAGGCACGATGACAGCGAGAAGAGAAACAACATGAAGGTCAACCCGAGCGTCAAGCCGATCTGCGATCACTGCAAGGTGATCCGCCGCAACGGCCGCGTCATGGTCATCTGCAAGTCGAACCCGCGCCACAAGCAGCGCCAGGGCTAGACGGCAGTCACGCACTCCACAACTCAATACGCACAGAGCATCGCCACGATCCGGCTCCGGCCGGTGACACCTCGGGTTGGAGGCCCGGGCACCGGCGACGCACCACACCTCCACGACACTTCCAGGAGAAGCCACCATGGCACGTCTCGCCGGCGTCGACATCCCGCGCGACAAGCGCGTAGAGGTCGCACTGACGTACATCTACGGGGTGGGCCGCACTCGCGCCCTCGCCACGCTCAAACAAACCGGGATCTCCGGTGACATCCGGGTCAAGGACCTGTCCGACGACCAGCTCATCGCGCTCCGCGACTTCATCGAGGGCACCTACAAGGTGGAGGGTGACCTGCGCCGTGAGGTGCAGGCCGACATCCGCCGCAAGGTCGAGATCGGCTCGTACGAGGGCATCCGCCACCGTCGCGGCCTGCCCGTGCGCGGTCAGCGCACCAAGACCAACGCCCGTACCCGCAAGGGACCGAAGCGCACCGTGGCCGGCAAGAAGAAGGCAGGCAAGAAGTAATGGCGACCCCGAAGGCTGCCGCCGGGCGCAAGCCCCGCCGCAAGGAGAAGAAGAACATCGCCGTGGGCCAGGCCCACATCAAGTCGACGTTCAACAACACGATCGTCTCGATCACCGACCCGAGCGGTGCCGTCATCGCCTGGGCCTCCGGTGGAGACGTCGGCTACAAGGGTTCGCGCAAGTCGACCCCGTTCGCGGCAGGCCTCGCGGCCGAGTCGGCTGCCCGCAAGGCGCAGGAGAACGGCATGAAGAAGGTCGATGTCTTCGTCAAGGGCCCCGGCTCCGGACGCGAGACGGCGATCCGTTCGCTGCAGTCGGCCGGCCTCGAGGTCGGTTCCATCAACGATGTCACGCCCCAGGCGCACAACGGGGTTCGTCCCCCGAAGCGGCGTCGGGTCTGAGCTTGTGGCGATCCTGAGAAGCGATTCTCAGGATCGCGTCGGATGCGCCGCGCGCGAGCGCCGCATCCTCCTGGCGGCGCTTCGCGCAGCCGAAAAGCATTTCATAACTCCATACACCGGCGGTCCAGCCACCCGCTGATCTTCCGTGAGTGCCATATGGCGGGCACTCTCGCCGAAAGGAAACAACCCGTGCTCATTGCACAGCGACCCACTCTGTCCGAAGAGTCCCTCTCCGAATTCCGTTCACGGTTCGTCATCGAACCGCTCGAGCCCGGCTTCGGCTACACCCTCGGGAACTCCCTGCGCCGCACCCTTCTCTCCTCGATCCCCGGCGCCGCTGTCACCAGCATCCGGATCGACAACATCCAGCACGAGTTCGCGACGATCCCCGGCGTGAAAGAGGATGTCGTCGAGATCGTCCTGAACATCAAGAGCCTCGTCGTCTCGAGCGAGCACGACGAGCCGATCACCGCGTACCTGCGCAAGACGGGTGCCGGACAGGTCACCGCGGCCGACATCTCGGCCCCGGCCGGTGTCGAGATCCACAACCCCGACCTGGTGATCGCGACCCTGAACGACAAGGCCAAGTTCGAGCTCGAGCTGACCATCGAGCGCGGCCGCGGCTACGTCTCGGCAAGCCAGAACCGCAGCGAGTTCAGCGAAGCCGGTCAGATCCCGATCGACTCGATCTACTCGCCCGTGCTCAAGGTCACCTACCGCGTCGAGGCCACCCGTGCCGGTGAGCGCACCGACTTCGACCGTCTCGTGGTCGACGTCGAGTCGAAGCCGGCCATCACGCCCCGCGATGCCATCGCATCCGCGGGTCGCACGCTCGTCGAGCTGTTCGGTCTCGCCCGCGAGCTGAACTCGGCCGCCGAGGGCATCGAGATCGGCCCCGCGCCGGTCGACGCCGTGCTCTCCAGCGAGCTGAGCATGCCGATCGAGGACCTCGACCTGTCGGTGCGCAGCTACAACTGCCTCAAGCGCGAGGGCATCAACACCGTCAGCGAACTCGTCGCCCTCTCGGAGACGCAGCTCATGAACATCCGCAACTTCGGGCAGAAGTCGGTCGACGAGGTCAAGGACAAGCTCGTCGAGATGGGCCTGTCGCTCAAGGACAGCGTGCCCGGATTCGACGGCGCGCACTTCTACGGCGGCTACGACGACGAAGAGACCGTCTAGGCCGGGCTCGCCCCGATCCTGAGACCGGAAACACTGGAGAACTGAGACCATGCCCAAGCCCACCAAGGGTCCCCGCCTCGGCGGCGGTCCGGCACACGAGCGCCTGCTGCTCGCGAACCTCGCCGCGGCGCTGTTCACGCACAAGAGCATCCAGACCACGGAGACCAAGGCCAAGCGCCTGCGTCCCCTGGCCGAGCGGCTCATCACCTTCGCCAAGCGCGGTGACCTGCACGCCCGTCGTCGCGTGCTGACCATCATCCACGACAAGGGCGTGGTGCACGAGCTGTTCACCGAGATCGCGCCGCTCGTCGCCGACCGCGAGGGCGGCTACACCCGCATCGTGAAGACCGGCTACCGCAAGGGCGACAACGCCCCGATGGCCGTCATCGAGCTCGTGCTCGAGCCGGTCAGCAAGAAGCCGGCCAGCTCGAAGAAGTCCGCGGCCCGCGCCGAGACGAAGCCGGCCGCGAAGGCCGCCAAGGCCGAGGCTGCCGATGCCGTGGCCCAGGACGCCGAAGAGACGGCCGTCGACGAGACGCCCGCCGACACGGCGGTCGAGACCGTCGAGGTCGAGCTGCCCGAGGCGACGGAGACGCCCGTCGAGGACACCGCCGACCTCGAGCCGGAGGCCACGGTCGCCGAGGCTGCCGATGACGCGGCCGAGGACGTCAAGGAGACTCCGGTCACCGACGAGACCAAGTAGTACTCACCATTCGAAAGGCCCGGCCCGCACCTGCGAAGCCGGGCCTTTCGCATGTCCGGGCCGCCTGATTGACTCGAACGCATGGCATCCGAAGCGACGACGCTCGAAGTACCCGGTCCGAACGGCGTCCGCGAGATGCGTGTCTCGAGTCCGAGCCGGGAGCTCTGGCCGCAGCTCGGCATCACCAAGCTCGAGTACGCGCAGTACCTCGTCACCGTCGGCGAGGCCTTCGTCGCGGCGAACGGAGATCGCCCGGTCGCCCTTCAGCGATATCCCGACGGCGTCGACGGTGACCAGTACTTCTCGAAGAATCCGCCCAAGGGCGCGCCCGAGTGGATCCGAACCACGGAGGTGACGTTCCCCAGCGGCCGTGAGCATCCGATGCTGGTGATCGACGAGCCGGCAGCCGCCGTCTGGATGGCGCAGATGAACACGATCGTCTTCCACCCGTGGCCGGCGCGGGCTGCCGACATCGATCACCCCGATCAGCTCCGCCTGGATCTCGACCCTCAGCCGGGCAAGGACTTCGCCGATGCGATCCCCGCGGCGCTCGAGCTGCGCAACGTGCTGCAGGAGGCGGGGCTCAGCGCGTTCGTCAAGACCTCAGGCAATCGCGGGCTGCACATCTACGCCCCCATCGAGCCGTCGCACGACTTCATCGGCGTCCGCCACGCGATCATCTCCGCGGCGCGCGAACTCGAACGCCGGATGCCGGATGACGTGACGACCGCCTGGTGGAAAGAGGAGCGCGGCGAACGGGTCTTCATCGACTTCAACCAGGGAGCACGCGACCGCACCATCGCCGGCGCCTACAGCGCCCGTGCGCGGCCGGATGCCACGGTCTCGACCCCGCTGACCTGGGATGAGGTGGCGCCCGGCCTCGATTCGACCGCGTTCACCGTGCGAACCGTTCCGCAGCGGCTCGCCGAGCGCGGCGATCCGTGGGGGGACTTCGGAGCGGAGCGCGGCACGATCGATGTGCTCCTGGAGTGGTGGGAACGGGACGTCGCGAACGGGCAGGGCGAGTTGCCCTATCCGCCCGAGCATCCGAAGATGCCGGGCGAGCCGTCACGCGTACAGCCGAGCCGCGCGAAGAAGCCCGCGGAGTAGGTCCCCTCGATATGCCGCCTGCAGCGGCTACTCGACCGCCGCTAGGCCAGCACGTCGCTGAGGTCGTATTCGTGGGGCGTTTCGAGCTGGTCATATGTGCACGAATGCGGGTCGCGGTCGGGACGCCAGCGCAGGAACTGCACGACGTGGCGGAATCGCCAGCCTTCGAGCTGATCGTATTTGACCTCCATCACCCGTTCGGGCCGCAGCTTCACGTACGAGACATCCTTCGACGCGGAGAAGCGACTCCTTTCGCCCTGGCCGGTGACGACCTCCCCCGCCTCGTCGCGCTCCACCAGGGGCGCGAGCTCGTCGATCAGCTCCAGACGACGCGTATTCGAGAACGCCGACGCTCCGCCGACCGGCACCAGATCACCCGCGTCCGTATAGAGGCCGAGCAGCAGTGACCCGACTCCCGCCCCGGACTTATGGGTGCGGTACGCGATGAGAACGACGTCCGCCGTGCGCGAATGCTTGATCTTCAGCATGGTTCGCTTGCCGGGCTGATACGGGGCGGAGAGGGGCTTGGCGACGACGCCGTCGAGACCGGCGCCCTCGAACTCGACGAGCCAGCGGCGGGCGATCTCGGCATCCTGTGTCGTCTGCGACAGGTGTACAGGTGACTCGACCTTGGCCAGCACCTTCTCGAGGGCGGCGCGGCGCTCGGAGAAGGGCGCGTCCAGGAGCGAGATGCCGTCGCGGGCGAGCAGGTCGAAGCCGACGAAGGAGGCCGGCGTCTCGACCGAGAGCTTCTGCACGCGGCTGTCGGCGGGGTGGATGCGCTGGGAGAGCAACTCCCAGGCGAGGTGCTCTGCGCCCGGGACGCCGGCGCGCACGACGATCTCGCCGTCGACCACCGTGCCCTTCGGCAGCTGCCGCGCGAACTCGGCGACCAGCTCGGGGAAGTAGCGCGTGAGGGGCTTCGACCCCCGGCTTCCGATCTCGACGTCGCCCGTGGGCGAGACCGCGACGATGGCGCGGAACCCGTCCCACTTGGGCTCGAACGAGAGGCCTTCGGCGTCGGGCACCTCGGCGATCGGCTTGGCCAGCATGGGCTCCGGAATGGGATCGAAGGGCGCGGTCACCCTGTCACGGTAGCCGCGCCCTCCGATCTACGGAACAGCGATCTTCACACCGATCAGTGCGGCGTCGCCTTCTCCGCGCCGTGGCCGGTCAGCGCGCGGACGCGCATCTCCGCCTCGAGCTCCGGCTTTTCGGCCCGCGAGGTGAGGGTGCCGATGATGCCGAGCAGGAACCCGACCGGGATCGAGATGATGCCGGGGTTGTTGAGCGGGAACCAGTGGAAGTCGACGCCCTTGATCATCGGAGTCAACCCGCCCGAGACGGCCGGCGAGAAGATGATCAGAACGACGGCGGTCACCAGGCCGCCGTACATGCTGAGCACGGCACCCCGGGTGTTGAACCTCTTCCAGAACAGCGAGTAGAGGATCGTGGGCAGGTTCGCGCTCGCCGCGATGGCGAATGCGAGGGCCACCAGGAACGCGATGTTCTGCCCCTGCGCCAGGATGCCGCCGAGGATCGCGATGATGCCGATCACCACGACCGTGCGACGCGCCACCTTCACCTCGTCGAGCGAGCCGGACTTGCCCTCACCGCGCTTCAGCACGTTCGCGTAGATGTCGTGCGCGAACGATGTCGCCGCCGTGATCGTCAGGCCGGCCACCACCGCGAGGATGGTCGCGAACGCGACCGCCGAGATGATGCCGAGCAGGATCGGGCCGCCCAGTTGCAGCGCCAGCAGTGGAGCCGCCGAGTTGACGCCGCCAGGAGCGGCGAGGATCGTGTCGGCACCCACCAGCGCGGCCGCTCCGTACCCGAGCACGAGGCTGAACAGGTAGAAGATGCCGATGATCCAGATCGCCCAGACGACGGAGCGGCGGGCCTCCTTGGCGTTCGGCACCGTGTAGAAGCGCATCAGCACGTGCGGCAGGCCGGCCGTCCCGAGGACGAGGGCGAGGGCGAGCGACACGAAGTCGATCGGGTTCGCCCCGTACAGCAGACCCGGCGCCAGGATCGCCTCGCCGGTCACGCCGGCATCGGCCGCCTTGTCGCTGGCACCGAAAGTCGCGACCGCGTCATCCAGCAGGTTGGACAGGCTCCATCCGTGGACGGCGAGCACCCAGATCGTCATGACCCCGGCACCGCCGACGAGCAGGATGGACTTGATGATCTGCACCCAGGTGGTGCCCTTCATCCCGCCGATCAGCACGTAGAGCACCATCAGCACCCCGACGACCGCGATGACGATGCCGACGTTGACCGGGCCCTCGATCCCGAGCAGCAGGGCGACCAGGCCGCCCGCCCCGGCCATCTGTGCGAGCAGGTAGAAGAAGCACACCACCAGGGTCGTGATCGCCGCCGCCATGCGTACCGGCCGCTGCTGCAGCCGGAATGACAGCACGTCGGCCATGGTGAACCGGCCGGTATTGCGCATGAGCTCCGCGACCAGCAGCAGGGCCACCAGCCACGCGACCAGGAAGCCGATCGAGTACAGGAAGCCGTCGTATCCATTGACCGCGATCGCGCCGCAGATCCCGAGGAAAGACGCCGCCGAGAGGTAGTCGCCCGAGATGGCGAAGCCGTTCTGCGGACCGGTGAACGACCTGCCGGCCGCGTAGTAGTCCGCTGCCGTCTTGTTGTTGCGGCTGGCCCGGAACACGATGATCAGCGTCACGACCACGAAGGCCAGGAAGATCGAGATGTTCAGGACGGGGTTGTTCTCGGTCGGGGTCGCCGCCATCACGAGGGCGTTCATGCGTCGTCCCCCAGCTGTCCGCGGAGCTTTTCCGCGATCGGATCGAGCTTGCGGTTCGCGTACGCGACGTAGGCCATCGTGATGATGAACGTCGTCACGAACTGGCCGAGCCCGAACAGGAGGCCGACGTTGACCGATCCGAAGACCGGCGTCGCCATGAAGTCGTGGGCGTACGCCGCGAGCAGCACGTAGACGAAGTACCAGACGAGAAACAGAAGGGCCACAGGGAACACGAAGCTCCGATGGTTGCGTTGCAGCAGGCGGAAGTCCTCCGACTCCGCCACCTCCTGATAGTCATGGGTTCCGGCAGACGCCGGGCGGGCAGAGTCGGACATGCGACCTCCTTGTCAGG
>JBDSKH010000064.1:0-12275 GCA_039917005.1 Pseudolysinimonas sp. | reverse complement strand
ATCCGCACCCAGCGGCGCAGCATCGCCGCGAGCACGGCCCACAGCAACCCGGCGATCAAACCGCCCACGAAGACGATGTTCCAGGCCTCGTGGGTGTTCGGCAGCTGGCCGAGGATGGTCGGGGTCGTCTGTGCGAAGAACGCGATGCCGAACCCGGCCGCCGATCGCGAGACGGCGGATTCCACCCGCCTCAGGCTGAGCGGATTGCGGACCTGACGCCCACGCGGTGGGGCAGAGACCGAGCCGCTAGTGGCCATCGCCGGCGTCGGGGTCGAGCCCGGGAAGGATCCCGTCTTCGACAGCGCGTCGCAGCAGATCGACCTTCGTGGGGGCGGGACGGCCGACCTCCACGTACTTCACACGGATGCGGTCGAGGTACTCGCGGGCTGTCGAATAGCCGATGCCCAGCTGCTCCGCCGCGAGCTTCAGCGGCAGACCGGAGGCGTAAAGGTGCAGGATCTCGCGTTCGCGGCGCCCGAGCTGTGCTTTCGCGAAGTCGCGGTCGGCGTCGATCGCCGTCGCCCACTCGAGGTTGTTCAGCACCTCGCCGCGGGCGACAGTCGCCGCTGCGGCGATGACGGTCTTCGTGGCAGACGACTTGGGGATGACGCCGGCGGCACCAGCGGCGAGCGCCTCGCGCACCAGCGCGACCCGGTCGGCGATGCTGTGCACCAGCACGGCGGACCCGGCGGCCTGCACCTGCTTGACGTTCTCGGTGACGCTCGAGCCGTCGCCGAGCGACAGGTCGAGAACCGTGACGTCGACCTCGCGACCCGCGAGGCCGGTGATCAGCTCCTCGACGTTGGAGGCGACGAGCACGACGTCGTAGCCCTCGTCGGCGAACGCCGCACGCAGGCCGAGTCGCACGGATTCGTGGTCGTCGACCACGGCCACCCGGACGGGAACCGACGCGGACCCGGAGGCCGGCGACTGCTGCACTGTCTGCGCCACGCTCATCCTGTCTGTCCCCCAGAATCCATGGCGACCGCTCGCCCTGCGCACATGCTACCGCGCGGGGTCAATCGCGGACGAGAACAGCGACCGCCTCGACATGATGAGTCATCGGGAACAGGTCGAAAGCCCGCAGGCCCGCGAGCCGGTAGCCGTGCTGAGCGAGAATGCCGACGTCGCGGGCGAAGGCCACCGGATCGCAGGCGACGTAGACGAGCTGGGCCGGCCCGACGGCCGCGAGGGCGTCGAGAACGGCCTTGCCGGCACCCGCACGCGGTGGATCGAGCACCACGGTGGCGGACCCGAGCCGCGCACGCTCGCTCGCCGACGCCTCCGCGCCCTGCGATCGCATCCAGTGGTCGACCCGCGCCGTGACCGCCGCCGCCCCGACCCAGTCGGCGAGGTTCTCGGCGGCGTGCTCCGTCGCCCGCGCGTCGGACTCGACGGTCGTGATGCGGGTGGCGGGACCGAACCGGTCGCCGACCGCGGCGGCCAGCAGCCCGACGCCGCCGTAGAGGTCGAGGTTGGCCGCCCGAGGGTCGAAGAGTTGCTCGTCGATCGCGTCGGCGACCGCCGCGCTGAGGGTCTCGGCGCCAGCACGATGCACCTGCCAGAAGCCGGTGTCGTCGACCCGGAACTCGCGCTCGCCCACCTGCTCGCGGATGACGCTCTTCGCCTGGTTGCCGATCACCATGCGCGCGCCGCCCGTCGACGGGGCGATCAGGTCGATGTGCCCGGTGGCCGCAGCGAACGTCTCGTCGAGCGGGGCGACCTCGCGCAACTCGCCGACGGCCAGGGGCAGGTCGGTGACCGGGATGACGGTGTGCGACCTCGCCGCATAGGGGCCGGCCACTCCCTCGTCGGAGACGTGCAGGCGCACGCGGGTGCGCCATCCGGTGCCGTCGTCCGGTCCGGGCAGGGCTTCGACGACCGTGTCGCGCTCGACCCCGCCGAATCGGGCGAGCGCCTCGCGCAGCACCTGGGCCTTGAGAGTGCGCTGGTGAGCCGGGTCGATGTGCCCGAATTCCGCTCCCCCGGCGCGCACGGCGGGGTCGCGGTCGAGGGCGGCCTCCGCCCACGGATGCGGGCGGCGGTGCGGGCTCGGCTCGAGGACGCGCACGGTGTCGGCGCGCCAGAACTTCGCCTTGTCGTCGTCGGTGACCCGTGCGACGACGCGCTCGCCGGGAATCGCATCCGACACGAACACCACACGGCCGTCCAGCCGTGCCACGCTGATCCCGCCGTGCGCGATATTGGTAGCGTCGAGCTCGACCTCGTGGCCGCGCATCTCACCCATTCAGCACCTGGCCCATCTGTCCGAGCATAGGAGGCGCCGCATGACGGAACCCGAACGCCCCGTTCGCCTCTACCTCGCCTCGACGTCTCCCGCCCGGCTCGCGACGCTGCGCGCGGTGGGCATCGAGCCGATCGCGATCCCGTCCCACGTCGACGAGGACGCGGCCGTCGCGGACGCCGGGCCGCTGACGCCTCCCGAGCACGTGCAATTGCTCGCGCGGCTCAAGGCCGAGGCGGTCGCGCTGGCCGGGACCCCGGAAGGGGCGTTCGACGGCCTCATCCTCGGAGGAGACTCGGCTTTCGAGATCGACGGTGTCGTCTACGGCAAGCCCCATCTGCCCGAGGTCGCCCGCGAGCGCTGGCATGCGCAGCGCGGCAAGTCCGGGATGCTGCATTCCGGGCACTGGCTCATCGACGCGCGCGACGGCATCGTAGGCCGCGCGGTCGGCGGCACCTCGGTCGCGACCGTGCAGTTCGCCGCCGACATCGACGACGACGAGATCGACGCGTACATCGCGACCGGCGAGCCACTCGAGGTGGCCGGCGCGTTCACCATCGACGCCCGTGGCGCGGGGTTCATCGAGAGCATCGTCGGCGATCCGCACACGGTCGTCGGGCTCAGCGTCCCGCTGCTCCGCACGCTCGTGCGGCAGCTCGGGATCGCATGGCCGAGCCTCTGGAATGGCTAGCGACCGCCTACAGCGCATCGCGTCCTGTTCTGTAGGAGCCCGACAAGTACCGCGTCCTGCCCTGCACATAGGCTGAGGGACTATGGCCAGCGTCACGACCCCCCGGATCACGAAGGTGCTCATCGCGAATCGGGGCGAGATCGCGGTGCGCGTCATCCGCGCCGCGCGCGACGCCGGGATCGGTTCTGTCGCCGTCTACGCCGACCAGGATCGCGACGCGCGGCACGCCAAGCTCGCCGACGAGGCGTATGCCCTCGACGGCACGACCAGCGCCGACACCTACCTCGTGATCGACAAGCTGCTCTCGGTCGCCCGCCGCTCGGGAGCCAACGCGGTGCACCCCGGGTACGGGTTCCTGGCCGAGAACGCCGACTTCGCACGTGCGGTTCAGGATGCCGGGCTCATCTGGATCGGCCCGTCGCCCGACTCGATCGAGCGGCTCGGTGACAAGGTCAGCGCCCGTCACGTCGCGGAGAAGGTCGGAGCGCCGCTCGCCCCCGGAACCCTCAACCCGGTCGCCGACGCGGCCGAGGTGCTGAAGTTCGTCGACGAGGTCGGGCTGCCGGTCGCCATCAAGGCGGCGTTCGGCGGTGGCGGGCGCGGCCTCAAGGTCGCGCGCACCCGCGAAGAGGTACCCGAGATGTTCGAGTCGGCGACCCGCGAGGCGATCGCCGCGTTCGGCCGCGGCGAGTGCTTCGTCGAGAAGTACCTCGACGAGCCGCGTCACGTCGAGACCCAGTGCCTGGCCGACTCTGCCGGCAACGTCGTCGTGGTGTCCACCCGCGACTGCTCGCTGCAACGCCGCCATCAGAAGCTCGTCGAGGAGGCGCCCGCGCCCTTCCTCACCGATGAGCAGACGAAACTCCTCTACGACTCCTCGAAGGCGATCCTCAAGGAGGTCGGCTACCTCGGAGCCGGCACCTGCGAGTTCCTGATCGGCAAAGACGGCACCGTCTCCTTCCTCGAGGTGAACACGCGGCTGCAGGTCGAGCACCCCGTCAGCGAAGAGGTCACCGGCATCGACCTCGTGCGGGAGCAGTTCCGCATCGCCGAGGGCGGACTGCTCGAGTACGGCGACCCCGTGACCCACGGCCATTCGATCGAGTTCCGCATCAACGGCGAGGACCCGGGACGCAACTTCCTGCCGACGCCGGGACCGGTCAACGTCCTGCGCTTCCCTGGCGGCCCGGGCGTCCGCGTCGACTCGGGCGTCACCACGGGCGACGTCATCTCCGGCGCGTTCGACTCCCTGCTCGCCAAGCTCATCGTCACCGGCTCCAACCGGGCGGATGCGATGGAACGCGCGCGTCGCGCGCTCGACGAATTCGAGGTCGCGGGGCTGCCCACCGTGCTGCCCTTCCACCGCAAGATCGTGCGCGACCCCGCGTTCACCGCTCCCGACGGCAAGTTCGGCGTCTACACCCGCTGGATCGAGACCGAGTTCGTCAACGACCTCGAGCCCTGGGGCGGGATCCTGCTCGAGTCCGGCGCGGTGGAGAAGCGGCACTCGGTCGTCGTCGAGGTGGAGGGCAAGCGCGTCGCCGTCTCGTTGCCCACCAAGCTGCTGCCGTCATCCGGATCGGTGTCCAACGCCCCGGCCCCTCGGCGCCGCGGCGGGGCGGCGGTTGCGATCGCCGCATCCGGGACCGCCGTCAAGGCGCCGATGCAGGCCACGATCGTGAAGGTCGCCGTGGCGGATGGTGACAAGGTCGTCAAGGGCGATCTGATCGTCGTGCTCGAGGCGATGAAGATGGAGCAGCCGCTCACCGCCCACAAGGACGGCACGATCGCGAAACTCGACGCCAAGGTCGGCGCCACGGTGTCGGCCGGCCACCAGCTGCTCGCGATCGAGGACTGACCCGCCCAGCTAGCCCACGATGTGCATCGCCCGCGCCGCGTCGGTGATGGCGCCAGACAGGCTCGGGTAGACGCTGAACGCGCTCGCCAGCTGATCGACCGTGAGCCGGTGCTCGATCGCGAGCGCGATGGGCAGGATGAGGTCGCTCGCCTTCGGGGCGACGATCACGCCGCCGATGACGGTGCCCGATCCCGTGCGGGCGAAGATCTTCACGAAGCCGTCCGTGATCCCCATCATCTTGGCGCGCGGGTTCGACGCCAGCGGGAGCTTGAAGATCTCGCCCTGCGCGATCCCGTCCTCGATCTGCTTCTGCGACCAGCCGACGGTGGCGACCTCCGGCTGGGTGAAGATGTTCGAGGTCACGTTGCGCAGCTCGGTCGGCGAGACCGCGTCGCCCATGGCGTGGAAGACCGCGGTACGGCCCTGCATCGAGGCGACGGATGCCAGTGGCAGGAAGTCCGAGCAGTCGCCGGCCGCATAGATCGAGGGGATCGAGGTGCGGGCCACCCGGTTCACCCGGATGTGCCCCGATTCGGTGAGTTGCACTCCGGCTTCCTCAAGACCGATGCCCGCCGTGTTCGGAACCGAGCCGACCGCCATGAGCGCGTGCGACCCCTCGACGGTCCGTCCGTCGGCGAGCGTCACGACGACGCCGTCCCCGGCGCGTTCCACCGTCTGGGCGCGGCTCTTGTTGAGGATGGTCATCCCGTTGCGGGTGAACACGTTCTGGATCACGGCCGCTGCATCGGCGTCCTCGCCCGGCAGCACCTGCTCGCGGCTCGAGACCAGCGTCACCTTCGATCCGAGGGCCAGGTAGGCGGACGCGAACTCGGCGCCCGTGACGCCCGATCCGACCACGATGAGGTGCTCGGGGACCTCAGCGAGGTCGTACAGCTGCGTCCAGCTGAAGATGCGCTCGCCATCGGGCTTGGCGGTCGGCAGGATGCGGGGGCTGGCCCCGACCGAGACGACGAGGGTGTCGGCGTCGATCTCGTCGAAATCGGTGCGCTTCTTGCCCGTGCCGGTCGAGACCACGATGCGGTTCGGGCCGTCGAGGCGCCCGTCGCCCGTGAGGATGCGCACGCCCGCCGACATGAGCTGGGCCTTGAGGTCCTCCGACTGCTGCCGGGCGAGCAGCAGCAGACGCTGGTTCACGGCGCCGAGATTGACCGTGACCTCTGGACGCACGGCACGCCCGGCCTCGTTGCGGGTGAAGAACTGGACCCCGAGCTCGCTGGCCTCGCCGACGGCCGCGGCGGCCTCGGCCGTCGCGATGAGCGTCTTCGACGGCACGACATCGGTGAGCACCGCTGCACCGCCCACCCCGACGCGCTCCACCAGCGTGACGTCGGCGCCCAGCTGGGCACCGGTGAGAGCCGCCTCGTAGCCACCGGGGCCACCACCCAGGACCGCGAGCCGATGGGTGCGTTCGAACTCGTAGGCCATGGCACCATTCTGCCGCCTTAGAGTGTTGGGATGCCGACGACGACAGCCTCCAACCCCCTCGACGACCCCGCGGCTGACCCGTTCGCGATCGCGAAGCAGGCTGCAGACCAGCTGGCCGCGGCTACCGGGGTCGAGAAGCACGACATCGCGCTCACCCTGGGGTCCGGATGGGGTCAAGCAGCCGAGCTGATCGGCGAGACGACCCACACGATCCCCGCGACCGAGATCGTCGGATTCAGCGCCTCGAAGGTCGTCGGGCACAGTGGGACGCTGCGCAGCATCCTGCTGCCCACCGGCAAGCGCGCTCTCGTCATCGGTGCGCGCACGCACTACTACGAGGGTCACGGCGTGCGTCGTGTCGTGCACTCGGTGCGCACGGCCGCGGCGGCCGGGGCGACCACGATGATCCTGACGAACGGCGCGGGCGGGATCAAGCAGACCTGGAAGCCCGGCACGCCCGTACTCATCACCGACCACATCAACCTGACGGCCGACTCGCCGCTCGAGGGCGCGACCTTCATCGATCTGACCGACCTGTACGCGCAGCGCCTGCGCGAGCTGGCGCGCACCGTGGATCCCGAGCTCGACGAGGGCGTCTACGTGCAGTTCCGGGGGCCGCACTACGAGACGCCCGCCGAGGTGCAGATGGCGAAGACCATGGGCGGCCACATCGTCGGCATGTCGACCGCGCTCGAGGCGATCGCCGCGCGCGAGGCCGGCATGGAGATCCTCGGCATGTCGCTCATCACCAACCTCGCCGCCGGCATCTCGAAAGAGAAGCTGTCGCACGCCGAGGTCATCCAGGCCGGCAAGGATGCCGAATCGGTTCTCGGAGGCTTGCTGGCCCGCATCGTGGCGCAGCTGTGACCACGCCGGCGACCGAGGTCGACGGCGCCACCGCACTCGCGCGGGCGTGGATGGCGCAGGACCCCGATCCGGTGACGCGCGCCGAGCTGGATTCCATGGTCGCGTCCGCTGCAACGGGGTCCCCG
Source organism: Pseudolysinimonas sp. (assembly GCA_039917005.1). Taxonomy (GTDB): domain Bacteria; phylum Actinomycetota; class Actinomycetes; order Actinomycetales; family Microbacteriaceae; genus JBDSKH01. The sequence continues at coordinate 5,043 of JBDSKH010000064.1, read as the reverse complement.
GATGCGGTGGCGGCCCTGGTGTCGCGATTCGCCGGTCGCCTCGACTTCGGCACGGCCGGGCTGCGCGGCCAGCTCGGCGGGGGCCCGACGCGGATGAACCGCGTGCTGGTCTCGCAGGCCGCCGCCGGCCTCGCGGCGTACCTGCGCGGCCGCGAGCCGCATCCGACGGTCGTCATCGGCTACGACGGCCGTCACAACTCGGCCGTCTTCGCCCGTGACACGGCAGAGCTCATGCAGGGTGCGGGCGTGCATGCGACGCTCCTGCCCCGGCTTCTGCCCACGCCCGTGCTGGCGTTCGCGGTGCGGTTCCTGCGGGCCTCGGCAGGGGTCATGGTGACGGCATCGCACAATCCGGCCGCCGACAACGGCTACAAGGTCTACCTCGGCGGAGCCGATCAGGGATCGCAGATCGTGCCGCCGGCGGACGCGGAGATCCAGGCGGCGATCCTCGAGGTCGCCCGCGGCTCGGTCGCCGGCCTGCCCCGCTCGAAGACTTACACGATGGGCGGCGAGTACATCGTCGACGAGTACCGTCGCGCGACCGTCGGCTCCGGCCACGCCGAGTACCGGCGCGGAGCCTCGGGCACGCACGGCGCGCCCCCCGCGCTTCTGCCCTACGTCTACACCCCGATGCACGGTGTCGGGCTCGAGACGGCGCGCGCGGTGTTCGCGGATGCCGGCTTCCGCGAGATGACCGTGGTGACCGAGCAGGCGAACCCCGATCCCGACTTCCCGACCGTGGCGTTCCCCAACCCGGAGGAGCCGGGTGCGATGGATCTCGCCTTCGCGAAGGCGACGGAGACCGGTGCCGAGCTCGTCATCGCGAATGATCCCGACGCCGACCGCGTGGCCGTCGGCGTTCCCGATGCGACGGCCGAGGGCGGCTGGCGGCGGCTCTCGGGCAACGAAGTGGGCTGGCTGCTCGGATGGCAGGCGGCCGAGAGCGCCGGGTCGATCGGAACCCTGGCCTGCTCGCTCGTTTCGTCGCCCGCCCTCGGGGCCATCGCCGCGGCATCCGGCCTCGACTGGGTCGAGACCCTGACCGGCTTCAAGTGGATCTCGCGGGCCCGCGACCTCGTGTTCGGCTATGAGGAGGCCCTCGGCTACCTCGTCGATCCCGGCAAGATCCGCGACAAGGACGGGATATCGGCCGCCGTGGCGGTGCTGCGGCTCTTCGCGTCGCTCAAGGCATCCGGGGTGACGTTCGAGCAGCACATGGCGACATTCGCCGAGAAGTTCGGTGGCTACGCGTCGTCGCAGATCTCGATCAGGGTCGCCGACCTGTCCCTCATCCCGGCGGCCATGGCCAGGCTGCGCGCCACACCGCCGACCGTGATCGGCGGCCGGGATGTGGTGGGCATCGACGATTTCGAGGCGGGCTTCGAGGGGTTCCCGCCCAATGACATCCTGCGGTACCGGTTCGACGGGGGACGCGTCATCGTGCGCCCGTCTGGGACCGAGCCCAAGCTCAAGTGCTACCTGGATGCCTGGTCGACCGAGGGAGACGCGGCCGCACGGCTGGCCGCGGCGCAGTCGACCGTCGAGGCGCTCGACGCCGGGATGCGGGAGCTGCTCGGCGAGTGACGACCCCCCGATTCGCTCAGCGCTTCCGCGTCGCCGCAGCCGTCGCGGGGGCTGTGGCCGTGCTGGTCGGCGCCGCGATCGTGGTCGTGATGATCGTGGTAGTGCCGCGTGGCGACGCGACCGGCGACGCGATCCTGGTCGGCGTCGCCCTCGCGATCTGCCTCGCGATCGCGGGCGTCAGCGTGCAGTCGGTGCGCCGCGCGCGGGCTCTGGCGCGGGTCGGTGCCGCGCATCCGGATGGGCTGGTGTTCATGGCGAGGCGGCAGCCGTCGCTCGTGTCCGACCTCGCGGTCTATCTCCGGGCCCGCGACATCGACGCCGATGTCGCGGATCGCTGGCTCGTCGCCCTGGTCGACGACCGAGGCGTCTCGGTGTGGGGCATCGGCTCGGCGCCCGCGGAGCTGCTTCTCATGCCGTGGTCCGAGCTCGGGGCCATCGAGGTCACCGACCTGGAGTCCGGCGGCCGCGGGCGGGGCATCGCGGTCGATGTGCGGCCGTTCGACACCCCGCTGATCGTCGCGATCGGCTATTCGGCGTTCGGCCTGACGGCGACGCTCGGGCGCGAGGGCGTCGCCGAGGTCGCTGCGCTCGCCGAGGAGCGGCGGCCGGGGAGCTAACCCAGCGACTTCTCGAGCTTCTCGGTGAGCTCGGCAGTGTCGAAGTAGTTCTGCACGACGATCACGTCGGCCGACGTCTTGCCGATGGCGTCCACGAATTCGGGCGAGGTCAGGATGACCTGTGCGTCGTCGGCCTCGGCTGCGAGCGAGTCGAGGTCGCACGCCACGACCGTTGCCGTGATGCCGAGGCGCTGCAGCACGCGCTCGGCGTTGACCTTCAGGATGCCGCTGGTTCCGATGCCGGCACCGCAGATCGCGACGATCTTCACGCGGCATCCAGAGGCGAGGAGGGGTAGCCGGCGGGAGCGCCCAGGATCGCGCGCACCTCATCCGGCGTGGCTGCCGCCGCCAGCTCGGCCGCCGCATCCGAGTCATTGAAGACGTTGGCGAGGGCCGCGACGACCGACAGGTGCGTCGCGTACCCGGCGGCGAGCCCGATCACCACGCCCACCGGGTCGTTGTGCGGGTGCCCGAACGTCACGGGAGTGGCCAGCGTCACGACCGACAAGCCGTCGGCGTGCACCTCCGGCCCCGGCCGGGCATGGGCGAGCGCGAGGCCCGGCGCGATGACGACATACGGCCCGTGCTCCTCGATCATCCGGATCATCTCGTCCGCGTATTCGGGTGCCGCCGCCCCGGTCGCCGCCAGGCAGGCGCCGGCCAGCTCGACCGCGGCGCGCCAGTCGGCGGCGGCCGCACCGAGCCGGATGCCGTCGTCCGGGAGCGGGGGCAGGGTCATTCCAGGCCGAACCCGGAGACGATGCGCTCCACCAGCTCCTCGCGGTCCTCGAGCGGCAGGAACGCCGCCTCGGCGGCGTTCAGCTGGAAGGCGAGCACGTCATCCGCGTCATACCCGAAGGTGTCGGCCAGGATGCCGATCTCGCGCGTGAGCGTCGTGGCGCTCATCAGCCGGTTGTCGGTGTTGACCGTCACCCGGAATCCGAGCTGGTACAGCATGTCGAACGGGTGGTCGGCCATGGTCGGGCCCCAGGCGGCGAACGCGCCGGTCTGCAGGTTCGAGCTCGGGCTGCACTCGAGCGTGATGCCGCGATCCTTCACCCACTGCGCGAGGAGGCCGAGGGTGACGAACTGCGACTCCTCGTCTTCGCCCTCGATGCTGATGTCCTCGGCGATGCGCACGCCGTGGCCGAGGCGCAGCGCGCGTCCGTCGATCAGGGCGCCGCGGATGCTCTCCAGCCCGTCCGCCTCGCCGGCGTGCACGGTCGCCGGGAACCACGCATTGGCGAGCACGTCGAACGCTTCACGTTGGCGCGACGCCGGGAACCCGGCTTCCGGCCCCGCGATGTCGAATCCGACGACGCCGCTGTCGCGATGCCGCAGGGCGAGCTCGGCGATCTCGGTGCCGCGCTCGAGGTGGCGCATGGCGCTCACCAGCTGCCCGACCTGGATGCGGTGGCCGGCCGAGAATGCGGCGTCCACCGCCTCGTCGATCCCTTCCTGCACCGCCTCGACGGTCTCGTCGAGCGAGAGCCCGCGCTGCAGATGCTGCTCGGGTGCCCAGCGGACCTCGCCGCAGATGACCCCGTCGGCGACCAGATCCTCGACGAAGTCCCGCGCGACGCGCTGCAGCCCCTCGCGGGTCTGCATGACCGAGATGGTGACGTCGAACGTCTTGAGGTATTCGACGAGCGAGCCGCTGTCGGCCTGGTCGGCGAACCAGGCGCCGAGCGCCGCGGCATCCGTCGCCGGAAGCTCGATGCCGAGGGGGTCGGCCAGCTCGATGATCGTCTGCGGGCGGAGCCCCCCGTCGAGGTGGTCGTGGAGGGAGACCTTCGGAAGGTCCTTGATCGGCACCCGGCTTCCCGGAAGCGCGGCGGTCGCGTCGCTCATGCAGCCAATTTATCGTGCGGAGTGCTGAGAGCCCCCCAGGATCCGGTTTCTCTAGGCTGGCCCCATGCCCCGCAAGATCATCCTCGACTGCGATCCCGGCCATGATGACGCGGTCGCTCTGCTGCTCGCGCACGGCAGCCCAGAGATCGAGCTGGCCGGCGTCACGACCGTCATGGGCAACTCGACCATCGAGCACACGACGCACAACGCGCTCGCAATCGCGCGGGTGGCCGGCATCACCGGCGTGCCGTTCGCGCGCGGGGCCGCGCGGCCGCTGATCCGGCAGGCGGAGACGGCCGAGAGCATCCACGGCGAGTCCGGGCTCGACGGTCCCGTGCTGCCCGAGCCCGACATCGAGCTCGACCCGCGGCCCGCCGCGCAGTTCATCATCGACACCGTCATGGCCTCCGAACCCGGCGAGATCACGCTCGTGCCGACCGGCGCGCTCACCAACATCGCCCTCGCGGCCCGGCTCGAGCCGCGCATCGTGCCGCGCGTGCGCGAGGTCGTGCTGATGGGCGGCGGAGCCCACGTCGGCAACTGGAGCGCCGTCGCGGAGTTCAACATCGTGATCGACCCGGAGGCCGCATCAATCGTCTTCGACGAGTCCTGGCCGGTGACGATGATCGGGCTCGACCTGACGCACCAGGCCCTCGCGACCCCGGATGTCGTGGCCGCCATCGCCGCGGTCGGCACCGCCCCGGCACGCTTCGTCCTCGAGCTGATGGAGTTCTTCGCCCACAGCTACAAGGACGCGCAGGGCTTCGACCACCCGCCGGTGCACGACCCGTGCGCCGTCGCCTATGTCATCGACCCGACGCTCATGCGCACCGAGCGCGCACCGATCTCGATCGAGCTGACCGGCGGTCTCACACTGGGCATGACGGTCGTCGATCAGCGTGCGCCCGCGGGCCCCGAGGTCACGACGCAGGTCGCGTTCGACCTCGACCACGGCCGGTTCTGGGCGCTCGTCGTTGACGCACTGGAAAGA
>JBDSKH010000063.1:0-4463 GCA_039917005.1 Pseudolysinimonas sp. | reverse complement strand
CCATCGCCCTCGGTACCGAGCAGCAGGGCGATGCGATCGGGTGGATGCCGTGCGAAGTCCGCCAGGTCGACGGCGGCCTCGTCGAGGGCGAGCGCCGCGATCACGAATCCCGCTCCGTGCAGCTCATCCGCTCCGCGCGGCCACTCGTCGATCCGCGTCCACGGGATCTGCAACACCGTTCCCATACTCACCCGGACCGCCCGGCGGTAGAACGGATCCGCGCAGCGCGGCGTGATCAGCACGGCGTCCGCCCCGAGCCCGGCGACGGCGCGGAAGATCGCGCCGACGTTCGTGTGATCGACGATGTCCTCGAGCACGACGACCCGTCGCGCGTCGCGCAGCAGCTCCCCGACGTCGGGCAGCGAGGGGCGCTGCATCGACGCCAGGGCGCCCCGGTGCATGACGAACCCGGTGAGCTTCTCCAGCACCGCGGGATCCGCGAGGTAGACGGGAACGTCGAAGGGCTCGAGCAGTGGCGCGAGCTCGTCGAGCCATTTCTGCTGCAGCAGCACCGAGCGCGGCCGATGACCGGCGGCGAGAGCGCGTTCGATCACCTTCGCGGATTCGGCCAGGTACAGCCCCTCTGCGGGCTCGCTCACGCGACGCAGCACCACATCCGTGAGCGCCACGTAGTCGCGCAGGCGCTCGTCGGAGGGGTCCGAAACCGGCACGATGTGCATACGCGGTCCACCTCCCCTGTCAGCACCCGGAAACATATCCGAAAACTTCTTCGTTTACATTGCAGGAAGGCGAGGAGGTGCCATGACCGTCGCGAATCCCGTGCGGCCGCTCGATGCGGGCCTCGCCGCGCTCGTCGACCAGGCCGAGGCTCTGCTCGATGGCCGGCGCATCGTCGTGCTCACGGGCGCCGGCGTGAGCACCGATTCCGGCATCCCCGACTATCGCGGCGAGGGTGCCCCGGTGAGCTCTCCCATGACCTTCCAGACCTTCCTCGATGACGAGCGCGCGCGAAAGCGCTACTGGGCCGGAAGCCACCTGGGCTGGCGTCACTTCTCCGCCGCCGAACCCAACCCGGGCCACGCGGCTCTGGCCCGCCTCGAGCTCGGGGGCGTCGTGAACGGGATCGTCACGCAGAACGTCGACGGCCTGCACCTGCGCGCGGGGTCGCGTCGCGTCGTCGACATCCACGGCTCGATGGATCGCGTGCGTTGCCTCAACTGCGGCCAGACCTTCGCGCGAGTGGACATCGCCGCCCGCATGGCGGCGGCGAACCCCTGGCTCGACGCGCCCGAGGGTGTGACGCTGAATCCAGACGGCGACGTCGACGTGGATGCCGTGGACGACATGATCGTGCCGTCCTGCTCCGTCTGCGGCGGCACCCTCAAGCCCGAGGTGGTGTTCTTCGGCGAGTTCGTGCCGACCGAGAAGTTCGCAGAGGCCGCCGCGCTCGTAAGGCAGGCCGATGCCATGGTGATCGCAGGCTCCTCGCTGGTGGTCAACTCCGGCATCCGGCTGCTCGATCAAGCGACGAAACGCCGCATGCCCGTGGTGATCGTCAATCGTGGCGTGACCAAGGGCGACTTGCGCGCGACCCTTAAGATCGATGCGGGCACCTCCGAGGTGCTGGCCGCGCTCGCGGAGCGCCTGGCCGGCTGACTCGTCCGGTGCCGGAGAGGCATCGATGACCGAGCTCTATCTCGTGCGGCACGGCGAGACCGACTGGAACCGGCAGCACCGCATCCAGGGACTCACCGACATCCCTCTCAATGCGACGGGCCGCCGTCAGGCACATGCCGCGGGCAAGCTCCTCTCCCGCCGCTCGTGGAACGGCATCTACGCGAGTCCGCTGTCACTCGCCACTGAGACCGCCGCGATCATCGCCGGCCAGACCGGCCTCTCGGAGCCCGAGCCCGTCGACGCGCTCGTCGAGCGCAACTACGGGGAGGCCGAGGGGCTGAACTTCATCGAGATCGACCGGCGATACCCGAACCGTTCCGATGTACCCGGCCAGGAGTCGCGTGCAGAGGTGATCGAACGTGTCGTCCCGGCACTCCGCGACATCGCCGTCTCGCATCCCGGCGAATCGCTCATCGTCGTCAGTCATGGTGGTGCGATCCGCGCCATGCTCATGGCGGCCGATCCGGCCGGACGCCATGGGATGATCACCAACGGTTCGGTGCACAGCTTCCGCTTCGAAGACGGCGAGCTGCGACTGATCCGGTTCGATGATCCGATCGAGATCCTCTCGAGTCGGACCGGGGGCGACTTGGACGAGCAGAACGCCGTCGAGGCACGGGAGGACACCGGATGACGCAGCCGGCCGTCGAGCGGTTCCTCGCGAGCGTGGCGCCGCTGGGTCTCGAGCCCGAGGTGCGTGAGTTCGACGAGTCGACCCACACCGCGGCAGAGGCGGCCGCGGCCATCGGCTGCGATGTCGCCGCGATCGTGAAGAGCCTCGTGTTCGATGCGGGCGGAGCTCCCCTGCTGGTGCTGGCTTCCGGCCCGAACCGGGTCGACACCGTGGCGCTCGGCGCCCGGCTCGACGCCACGATCGGCAAGGTGGATGCTGCCGCGGTCAAGGAGGCGACCGGCTACTCGATCGGTGCGGTCCCGCCTCTCGGCCACGCGACGACCCTGCGGACGATCTTCGACGAAACCCTGCTCGAGCTCCCGGAGGTATGGGCGGCCGCCGGCAGCCCGACCGCCGTGTTCGCGATCGAGCCCGCCGAGCTGGCGCGGCTCACGAACGCGGAGATCGTCCCGATCTCGTAGCGACCACCCGCTGCAGCACGCCCAGCAGCACTGCGGCCGAAGCATCCCAGTCGTAGCGCGCGGCTACCTCGCGCCCACGCGCCGACCGGGCACGCCAGGTCTCGCGGGGCTCGAGCGCGCGGATCGCTGCAGCGGCCGCGTCGGGATCCGTCGCCGGGAAGTAGCCGGCCGCATCCGCCCCCACCTCCCGGAAGATCGGGATATCGCTGACCACGATGGGCGTTCCGGCGCTCATCGCCTCGATGAGCGGGATGCCGAATCCCTCGTCGAGCGAGGCGTGGACGAGCGCGAACGCGTTGTCGAGCAGCTCGGCGTATTCGGCATCGGTGACGCCGTTGTGCACCATGAGCGCTCCGGGCGGGGCGAGTTCGAGCAGCCGGCGCCGGTCCGCCGCGCCGATCTTCGACAGCAGGTGCAGGCGGTGGCCCGGAAGGACGTGCAGGGCGAGCGCCAGTGTCTCGACGTTCTTGTATGGCATGAACGAGCCCATGTAGAGAAGCTCGCGGGTGACCGGCTGATCCCGGTGCAGCGGGGCGCCGGGACGGGGATCGGCGGCGTTGGCGACGATCGTGAGCGGCCGGCGGGTGAGCCGGTGCTGCTCGATGAGGCCTTTGGATGTCGCCGAGATCGTCGCGACCTCGTCGGCCTGGTTCAGCAGTGCTCGCTGCGGCCACCACGCCAGGTGATAGAGGCGCCAGAGCAGCCGGATCGCCGGGTTCAGATCGCGAGGGGGTGTGCGATTCCTGTAGTAGATCAGGTCGTGCAGCGTCTTCACGAGGCCGTACCGGCGCCCCGCCCCGCCCATCGTCTGCATGGGGGTGAAGACCACATCCGGTTTCAGCTTGTTGATCTGCCGCGCGACCACGGGCTCGCGGGCGCTGGTCGGCCCGGAGACCTTCTGCCACGGCAGATCGGGGAGCATCGAGAGCTGCTTCTCATCGCTGATGAGCATCGTCACGTCGTGGCCTGCGGGCAGGGCACGGATCGCGAGAGCCTCGACGAGGCGCGCTCCGTACCGGCTGATGCCATCGTGGTGCTCAAGCCGTGTGTAACGGCAGTCGACCAGGATCTTCACCCGAGCGACCCCAGGAAGCGGCGCAGCGCATCCGCGGCACGCACCGGCTGTTCGTAGTGGATGAGGTGGCCGACGTCGTCGAGCATCACCAGTTCTGCGTTCGGCAGCTGCGCGACGAACGTGTACTGCCCCGGCGCCGGCGCGATCTCATCATCCTTGCCCGCGATGATCAGTACCGGCATGGTCAGTGAGCGGGCGTACTTCGTCACATCGGTGCTGAGCGACGCGTCGAACGCCTCCGCGACCGTCTGCGGGTCGCTGAACCCGTTGAAGTACCGGTGGTGCTCCTCATGGATCCAGCGGCGCAGCTGCGGATCGCGGGTCTTCGCCAGGGTGACGCTCATGATCTGAACGATCGCCCAGTTGCCGAGGAGCCCGCGGCCCAGACGGACGGGAAGCTTGCGAGCGGCGTTGTAGTAGGCGCGGGTAAGGGCGTTCATCACGGCACCACCGCCCTTGTGCGGGTCGGTGGAGATCGGGTTGATCAGGATGAGGGCGGGCGTCTCGAGGCCGGCATCGATCGCGTAGGTGGTGATCATCGATCCGAAGGAGTGCCCGAGCAGCACAGCGTCACCCCGGAGGTCCAGCGCCTCGAGAAATCCGCCGAGCCAGCGGGCGTAACCCTCGATCGAGTGTGGAGCCTCGGTCATCGGGG
>JBDSKH010000062.1:0-5162 GCA_039917005.1 Pseudolysinimonas sp. | reverse complement strand
GCGTAGTTGGTGTGCGAGTTGGCGCCCATCGGGCCAGGCCGGTACAGGGCGATGACCGCGGAGATGTCCTCGAAGTTGTCGGGCTTCATGGTGCGCAGGAGCGACCGCATCGGGCCGCCGTCGAGCTGGAACACCCCGAGGGTGTCGCCGCGGCCGAGCAGCTCGTAGGCCGCCGGATCGTCGAGCTCGAGGTCTTCGAGCACTATGCGATTGCCGCGGTTCGCCTCGATGTTGTCCAGGGCGTCATCGATGATCGTGAGGTTGCGGAGGCCCAGGAAGTCCATCTTGACGAGCCCGAGAGCCTCAGACGCCGGGAAGTCGAACTGCGTGACGATCTGGCCGTCCTGCTCCCGGCGCATGATCGGGATGATGTCGATGAGCGGCTCGCTCGACATGATGACGCCCGCGGCGTGCACGCTCCATTGCCGCTTGAGGTTCTCGATGCCGAGCGCGGTCTCGAAGACCTTCGCGGCCTCCCCGTCCGACGCGATGAGGGCGCGGATGTCGGACGCCTCCTTGTATCGATCGGAGCCGGTGGTCGTCACGTCGGTGAGGGACATGTCCTTGCCCATGACGGGCGGCGGGAACGCCTTGGTGAGCTTCTCGCCCACCGAGAACGGCATCCCGAGCACGCGCGTGCTGTCTTTCATCGCCTGCTTTGCCTTGATCGTGCCGTAGGTGACGATCTGCGCGACGCGCTCCTCGCCGTACTTCTTGGTGACGTAGTCGATGACCTCGCCCCGGCGGCGCTCGTCGAAGTCGACGTCGAAGTCGGGCATCGAGACGCGATCGGGATTGAGGAACCTCTCGAAGATCAGCCCGTGCCGCAGCGGATCGAGGTCGGTGATCTTCATGGCGTAGGCGGCCATGGAGCCCGCACCGGAACCACGCCCTGGTCCGACCCTGATGCCGCTGGCCCGCGCCCAGTTGATGAAGTCGGCGACGATGAGGAAGTACCCGGGGAAGCCCATCTGGTTGATGACCTGGGTCTCGTAGTTCGCCTGCGTGCGCACCGCATCCGGGATGCCGTCCGGATACCGGTCGAGGAGACCGCGCTCGACCTCCTTCACGAACCAGCTGTCCTCGCTCTCGCCGGCCGGAACCGGGAAGTGCGGCATGAAGTTCGCTGTCGTGTCGAACTCGACGTTGCAGCGCTCGGCGATGAGCAGCGTGTTGTCGCAGGCCTCCGGGTGATCGGAGAACAGCTGCCGCATCTGGGCGGGTGTCTTCAGGTAGAACTCGTTGGCGTCGAACTTGAAGCGGTTCGGATCGGCCAGCGTCGAACCCGACTGCACGCACAGCAGGATCTCGTGGGCACTCGCGTCGTGGGCGTGCGTGTAGTGCAAGTCGTTCGTCGCGACCAGGGGCAGGCCGAGGTCTTTCGCGAGTCGCAGCAGGTCGGACATGACGCGCCGCTCGATGCCGAGCCCGTGATCCATGATCTCGGCGAAGTAGTTCTCCGTGCCGAAGAGGTCGCGGTATCCGGCGGCGGCCTTCACGGCCTCGTCGTACTGGCCGAGCCTGAGGCGGGTCTGCACCTCGCCGCTCGCGCAGCCGGTCGTCGCGATGAGTCCGGTCGAGTACGTCTCGAGCAGATCGCGATCCATGCGCGGCTTGAAGTAGTAGCCCTCCATCGAGGCCAGGGACGATAGCCGGAAGAGGTTGTGCATCCCCTGCGTCGTCTCCGCGAGGAGGGTCATGTGGGTATAGGCGCCGGATCCGGAGACGTCGTCCTCGCCACCGTTTCCCCATCGCACGCGGGTCTTGTCGCTGCGGTGGGTGCCGGGCGTGACGTAGGCCTCCGTGCCGATGATCGGCTTGATGCCGGCCTCTGTCGCCTGCTTCCAGAAGTCGTAGGCGCCGAAGTTGTTGCCGTGATCGGTGATCGCGACCGCAGGCATCCCCTGCTCGCCGACGGCCTTCATGAGGTCGCCTACCCGCGCGGCACCGTCGAGCATGGAGTACTCGCTGTGCACGTGCAGATGCACGAAGGAATCGCTCGACGCCAACTGACTCTCCGGGGTTCGACCCCCAGACTAATCGGGGTCTAGTCCGCCCGCAGGACGTCGAGGGCGTGTTGGAGGTCTGCGGGGTAGCCGGTCTCGAATTCGACCGGTTCGCCGCTACCCGGGTGCCGGAATCCCAGCCGCACGGCGTGCAGCCATTGCCGCTCGAGCCCGACGCGGGTCGCGAGGGTCGGGTCTGCCCCGTAGAGAAGGTCGCCGACGCACGGATGCCGCTGCGCCGCCATGTGCACCCGGATCTGGTGGGTACGGCCCGTCTCCAGGTGGATCTCGAGCAGCGTGGCACTGCGCATCGCCTCGAGGGTGTCGTAGTGGGTCACGCTCGGCTTGCCGTCGGCGGTGACCGCGAACTTCCAGGTCGAACTGGGATGCCGGCCGATCGGGGCGTCGATCGTGCCCGAGAACGGGTCGGGGTGGCCCTGCACGACGGCATGGTAGATCTTGTCGACCTCGCGGTCGTGGAATGCCGCCTTGAGCACCGAGTACGCGCGCTCGCTCTTCGCGACGACCATCAGCCCGCTGGTGCCGACGTCGAGACGGTGGACGATCCCTGCGCGCTCCGCAGCGCCGGAGGTCGAGATGCGGAATCCGGCCCCGGCCAGTGCACCGAGGACGGTGGGACCCTCCCAGCCGGATGCCGGGTGTGCGGCGACCCCGACGGGCTTGTCGATGACGACGATGTCGTCGTCGTCGTGGACGATCTCGAAGCCGGGCACCAGCGACGGAACGATCGCGGGCGGCGACTTCGGCATCCATTCGACCTCGAGCCAGCCACCGGCGACCAGCCGGTCGGACTTCCCGAGCGCGACGCCGTCGAGGCTCGCCTGGCCCGCCTCGAGGACCTCGACCGCGAACGTCCGCGAGAAGCCCAGGAGCTTGGCGAGGGCGGCGTCGGCACGCTCGCCGGCGAGTCCCTCCGGAACCGGGAGCTCGCGGCGCTCCACGATCAGGACTTCTTGTCGGATGCGGCCACAGGCTGCGGCTTGGCCGTCGTCTTGACCATCGGGGTGCGGGTGCCGTCGAGACCGACGCCGCGCAGCGAGAGCAGGATGAAGAGACCCATGCTCGACACCACCGCGATGTCGGCCGCGTTGAAGATCGCGGGGAAGCCCCACACCTGGATGAAATCGATGACGTGCCCCTGGCCGAACGACGGCTCGCGGACCAGCCGGTCCGTGACGTTGCCGAGCGCGCCGCCCAAGACCAACCCGAACATCGTGGCCCAGCCGAGCGAGCGGATACGCGGAGCGAAGACGATGATGAGGCCGATCACGCCGATCGCCACGATCGAGAGGATCCAGGTGAACCCGCTGGCGAGCGAGAACGCCGCACCCGAGTTGGTCACGAAGTGCAACTGCAGGACCTCGCCGAGCACGGGGACAAGGTCACCGAGCTCGAGGTTCTGGGTGATCAGAAACTTGGAGCCCTGATCGATGCCGTAGACGCCGACCGCGACGGCCGCGAGCAGCAAGAGAGCGCGGACGCTGATGCGTCCGCGTCCCGGCGTGCGGTCCGGCGCGGCGGGCTCAGTTGCCGCCGGCAAAGCCCGGGTAGTCGGTGGGCTGCGGGTAGGCGGCGTAGTCGCTCGACTGCGGTCCGTTGTACGCCGGGGCGGCAGCCTGCGGCGCGGCCGCGTACTGCTGCTCGCCCGCCGTGACGGCCGCCTGCTGCGGCTGCGGTGCGGCGGTGCCCGTGGTCAGCGCGTTCGTGGTCTCGAGGTCGCGGAGCTGGCCCTCGATGTAGCCCTTGAGCTTCGAACGGTATTCGCGCTCGAAGGTGCGCAGCTCGTCGATCTGACGCTCCAGGCCGACACGCTCCTGCTCGAGCGAGCCGAGGTGCTCGCGCTGCGCCTGCTCGGCCTCGGAGACGACCCGTGCCGCGGCGGCGTGGCCCTCCGCGATGAGGGCGTCGCGCTTCTCCATGCCCTCGCGCACGTGCTCCTCGTGGAGGCGGCGGGCGAGCTGGAGGAGGTTGTTGGTGTTGGCCGGGTCGGACGGGTCCACGCCGGCGCCGGCCTGCGAGAAGGCGGGCTCGGGGGTGGCGACCGGAGCGGCGACGGGGGCGGCCATCGGGGCACCGCCGGCCTGCAGCTCGTTGATGCGCGAGTCCGCGGCCATGAGGCGCTGACGCAGCTCCTCGTTCTCCTGATTCAGGCGACGGAGCTCGACGACGACCTCGTCGAGGAAGTCATCCACCTCGTCTTGGTCGTATCCCTCGCGGAATTTGGTCGGGTTGAAGCGCTTGTTGACCACGTCTTCCGGCGTCAGGGCCATTGACTCACCTCTTTGCATCTGCGGGCTCTCGCTGAATTCAACGCTAGCAAGATTTGGGTCTCACCCTGAAGGTGAGAGTCCCAGAGTACATCGAACCCTGTCCGTTACCTGGGCGCGTGACAGGAATCGCTCACGACGCGAATCGGAGCGGTCCGATGACGTACAGCAGCACCAGTGCGGCGATGAGGACGATGCTCCACGCGAAGTCCAGCTGGGCCCCTCCGATGCGGATCGGCTTCACCACCCGGCGCACCACCCTGAGGGGCCGATCGGTGACGGCGAAGCACAGCTCCGCGACCACGAGGAGGGCACCTTTGGGCCGCCACCGGGGCTGGAGGGCGCGCACCCAATCCAGGATCAAGCGCACCCACATGAAGAGGATGAAGATGCCGAGGGCCGCGAAACCGATCCAGGCGAGGATCGAGACGATCGCCATCTACTGCCCGGCCGTCTACTGGCCGAAGAAGCCGGCTTCGACCTCGGACTCGACCTCGCCCTGCTCACCGCTGATCGCGACGTGCTCGGGCGACAGCAGGAACACCTTGTTGGTGACCCGCTCGATCTTGCCGTACAGCCCCTGGGACAGGCCGCTGGCGAAGTCGATGAGGCGCTTGGCGTCGGGCTCGCTCATCTGCGACAGGTTCATGATCACCGGCACGCCTTCGCGGAACGTCTCGGCGATCACCTGGGCGTCCCGGTACTGACGGGGGTGCACCGTCAGGATCTCGTTCATTCCGGCCGCAGGCGCGTGCCTGCTGGCGGCGGGGCGACGCAGCGGCGTCACCGGCGCGCGGGTGCCGGCATCGGAGCGCTCGCCGCGGCTCACCGGGGCGACCGGGGCCGAGGGCATGACATCGTCGTAGTC